>JBEIOY010000028.1:0-12009 GCA_040377355.1 Burkholderiaceae bacterium
CTATTTTTAAGCACTTTTGCTTCGCTGGCCTCAGCAAATCCATCGGCTGGAGCGGCACGCCTTGGCGATAGTTTGATCCTTGAACTCAAGGATCAGCACGATCAAACCGTGGCGATCAATGAGCAAACTAGCTTGGTTCTATTTGCCGCTGGGAAATCAACCAGCGCACTCATGAGCAAAACCTTGGAAGATTTGCCACCCACAATCTTGAAAGATAAAAAAGCGCTCTACGTTGCTGATATCAGTGGCATGCCAAGTTTTATCACCAAAATAGTGGCGATTCCTAAAATGCAAAAAAGACCTTACACAATTGCGCTCTTGAAAGACGAGTCGCTATCAAAACGATTTCCACAAAAAGATGATGCAATCACCATCATCAAGCTCAAGTCTGGAAAAATCACTGACATCGCTTTCGTGACCAAGCAAGAAGAGATCATCAAAGCCTTGCAGTGAAATTTGGTCAGTGGATATGCCAAAGCCACATACTTACTTAAATATTTTCGCTAGGTGACGCCCAGAACATTCAAGCTTAAAATTAACGAATAGTTAATAAATAGAATATAAATTAACCGAATGAGATTCAATCTCTTCTGAGGGGTGAGCATGTTACGTTTTGATATACCGCCAGTGAGCGCCAATGTTGTGAGACTTGAGGCTTTTATTGTATTTGTGGTTTGCGTCGTTGCTTTGTTAGGTTTCCCACATCTATTGCCTGTTTTAGCTTTGATGGGTTTGGTGCGAGGATTTTTTGGACACTACAAGTGCCCATCACATCGCTTATTCACCAAGATCATGACTGGCATGAACATCGCAGGCAAAAAAGAGAATGCGGGCGCAAAAATGTTTGCCAATAAGATTTTGTTCGTCGCTGCTGGTATCGCATCGATCTTGCTTTATTCAGGCAACGATTTATGGAAAGTACCTGCCACTGCTCTGGTGATTTTCTCTACCCTTGAATGGGCATTTTCATTCTGCGCTGCTTGTTGGGCTTACGGATTTTGGTACAAATTCTTTCCGCCACAAACCTGAGCAATCAACTCCAAACTGGTGACTTTTTGGCTGCCTTCGCCACATCCTCTAAATAAGCTTGATGAGCTTCTTGCTCTTCATTTGAAGCCAATTGCACTACTAACTTAGTGGGCAGGGGTTTACGATTTGCATTGGCTGCATCGCTATCCATGCCATGCAGATCAATCATCAAATCTTCTTGACCGCGGGTCATGGCCAAATACACCTCAGCCAAGAGCTCCGCATCTAGGAGCGCGCCGTGCAGGGTGCGGTGTTCGTTGCTGATTGCAAAACGCTCGCAGAGAGCATCCAAAGAATTTCTTTTACCAGGAAACATTTCACGAGCATTTTTCAGAGTATCGATCACGCCCGCCACATGATCATCAACCTTGCCACGCTTTAAAAAACCAAATTCAGCATTTAAAAAGCCCACGTCAAACGGAGCGTTATGAATGATCACTTCAGAATCTTTCAAGAAAGTGATGATGTCATCGGCCACATCAGCAAAGACTGGCTTATCTGACAGAAACTCTACCGTTAAACCGTGAACAGCCACAGCACCTGGATCGATATCTCTTTGAGGATTGATGTAATGGTGAAGCTTATTGCCCGTTAAGCGTCGATCAATCATTTCTAGACAGCCAATCTCAATCACCCGATCGCCAGTGAGCGGGTTAAGACCAGTTGTTTCTGTATCAAGAATGATCTGACGCATAAATTCTTCCTAATTTAAAACTTTAAAAATAACTAAAAATAAAACTCAAAACTTGCAACTCTAAAATCAATCTTTCAGCATTTCAGCAGGGATCTCCATCGGACCTGTGCCGCTGTATTTATCTAAATAAAGATAAATGACTGGTGTGATGATCAATGTCACAAATTGCGACACGATCAAGCCGCCTACAACAGCAATACCCAAGGGCTGCCTTAATTCTGCGCCAGCGCCCAAGCCCAGAGCAATCGGTAATGCACCTACCACAGCAGTCAGTGTTGTCATCATGATAGGTCTGAACCTCAGTAAGCAAGCAGAGCGTATTGCTTCACGTGGAGACATGTTTTGATTGCGCTGGGCATCCAAGGCAAAGTCAATCATCAAAATCGCATTCTTTTTCACCAGACCAATCAAGAGCAAGATGCCAATGGTCGCGATGATTGTTAATTCCAGATCAAAAATTCGTAGGAAGATCAATGCGCCGATCGCTGCTGATGGCAAGCCTGCCAAAATCGTCAAGGGGTGAATATAGCTTTCATATAAAACACCCAATAAAACATAAATCACCAATACTGCGGCTAACAATAAAATGATCTGACTGGATTGACCGCTTTGGAATACCGCGGCATCGCCACCATAGCTGGTGATGATCGATGGTGGTAATCGAAGTTCTTTGACGTATTGCTCTAATTTCTTGGTTGCATCACCCAAAGCCACATCGGGGGCCAAGTTAAATGAAATCGTCACCGCAGGTACTTGACCTTGGTGGTTCACAGCGGTTGGTCCAATGGTTCTTCTGAATGAAGCAATGCTTGATAGCGGAACTAACTTGTCATTGACTCTGCCTCGCACATAGATGCCATTGAGATCGGTCTCGTATTGCTTGTACTCATTGGCTGCCTGGAGAATCACTTGGTAAGTGTTCACGCTGGTGTAGATGGTTGATACCTGTCTTTCACCATAAGCAGAGTACAAAGCATTGCGAATGTCAGCAACGGTTACACCAGCGCTTGCTGCCTTTTCTCGATCAATGTCAATTTGGGCCTGCAAACCTTTTAGCTGAGAATCAGTGGTGATATCTCGGAAAATGCCGGGCTCTGCACGCATTTTTTCAGTGACCTTGGTGGACCACTCATTGATGCCTTCAAAACCCACGCTTTGCAAAATGTATTGATAGCGACTCTTGGTGACTTTGCCGCCCAATTGCAAGTTTTGAATTGGGCGCAAATAAATTGCAAGACCTGGAATGTCTCTCAAGTCTTTGCGCAGACTCTCTAATACTTTCTTCATTGGAGCACGCTCATCACGAGACTTTAAGTTGACAAACATCCTACCAGTATTGGTGCCTGAGCTTGCGCCGCCACCGACGATAGATACAAGCGCTTCAATATTTTCATTGTTGCGGACAATCTCAGCCGCTTTGTTTTGTAATTCAACCATGGCATTGAATGAAATGTCATCCGCTGCCTCAGTGGTCACAAATATTTGACCAGTATCTTCCTCTGGAAAAAAGCCTTTGGGACTTATGAAAAATAAACCAACCGTGATGACAAACGTTGCCAAGGCCCCTTGTAAAACTTTCTTTTGATTGGTAAGCGCCCAATCAAGTGCTTTTTCATAAGCACTCAAGACCTGATTGAAATAGCGATCAAACTTGATCGTGATCGGAAGCTCTTTGGTTTCCTGACCATGCTTTGGTAAAAAGCGACTACAGAGCATTGGTACCAAAGTCAGTGACACCACCGCTGATACCAAAATAGATAGGGAGACAACCACGGCAAATTCTCTGAAAAGCAAACCCAGTGGGCCTGGTAAAAAGAAAATTGGAATAAATACAGCGACCAATGAAATTGAGATCGAGAAAATCGTAAAGCTCACCTCTCGACTGCCAAGTAAAGAGGCTTTTAAGGGGTGCATGCCCTTTTCAATATGACGCATGATGTTTTCTAAAACAACGATCGCATCATCGACCACCAAGCCAACGGCAATGGTGATACCCAGTAAGGAGACATTATCTAGGCTGTAACCCATCCAATACATGATGGAGAAAGCCCCTATCAAGGAAATCGGCAAGCTCAGGGCTGGAATGATGGTGGCAGCAGCGCGCTTTAAGAACAAGAAAATCACCATCACTACCAAGCCGATGGTGAGTAATAGGGTGAGGTTCACGTCATGAATGGCTTCTCTGATTGATTTCGAGCGATCAATCAATAAATTCACTTTGATTGAAGCTGGCATCTGCGCTTCGAACTTGGGCACCATCTTGCGCACCGCATCGACCACTTCAACAGAGTTGGCAGTTGGTTGGCGCAAGATTGCTAAAGCAATTGAGCGTTCACCGTTATAAGCGGCCACCGTTTTGACAGATTCATAGCTTTCTTCAACCAGGGCCACATCTTTTAAGCGCACCGGCAAACCATTGCGTTGCGCAATCACCAAATTCGCATAATCACTGGCTTTGACCAATTGTTCGTTGGCGTAAATCGTTAGTAATTGACGAGGACCATCTAAAACTCCAACTGGTGTGTTGGAGTTGGCATTGTTGATGGCCTTGGCAAGGTCATCAATGGTGAGATTTTTGGCAGCCAATACAGTTGGATTGACTTGAACTCTGACCGCATATCTTTTTTGACCGTAGACCAAGACTTGTGCCACACCATCAATGGTGGACAGTGTTGGAGAAATTAAGTTCTCTGCGTAATCATTGATTTGCGACAAATCCATTGAAGGAGATGTCATCGTCATGATCAGCACAGGCGCATCCGCAGGGTTGACCTTGCGGTACGACGGTGGGTTGGTCATTTCAATGGGTAAACGCCTTTGGGCGCGTAACAAAGCTGCTTGAACATCAACCGCGGCTTTATCAATGTCACGATTATTGTTGAACTCAAGTGTGACGTTGGTGCTTCCCAAGGTATTGGTTGAGCTGATGACTGTGATGCCATCAATCGTTGAAAATTCTTTTTCTAAAGGCAGAGCAACCGCTGATGCCATGTTCTCAGGACTGGCTCCTGGCAGGGTAGCGGTGACTTGAATAACGGGAGTATTAAAGCTTGGAAGGGCGGCTACTGGTATTTTTAAATAAGCAAAGGTGCCAGCGGCCACAGTGGCCAATGACAGCAATACCGTCATGACCGGGCGGCGTATACATAACTCTGAGATGTTCATGACTGATTACTTCCCAGCGCCAGATGTTTCTCTGATCACGCCATTAGGTCTTAAGTTTTGTTTACCTTCCACCACAATCTTATCGCCAGCGTTCACACCGGTAACCACTGTCTTGCCTTGGTACTGGTAAATCACTTTGATTGGCTTGAGGGCGACTGTGTTGGCATTTTCAACCACATATAAATGGTCACCCTTGGTATTAGTAACAACTGCTTGGGTTGGAATGACCAAAGAGTCTTTCAATGTTTTGGCTTTTAATTTGATTCTGACAAATTGACCTTGAATCATGGCGCCATTTTTATTACTTAATTGAGCTTTCACTCTTACTGCGCCAATCGCAGGATCGACTTGATTATCGACCACATACACAGTCCCTTCGACTGGTTTGTCTGAGCCATTCACATCCACGCTCACGGTTAACTGCTCACCGGCTTCGCGACCAGCAAGAATCAAAGGAATTTCTTTTTCAGGGATGGTGAACTGCACATTGATGGGATCCAGCTGCGTGATGGTCACCATTGCACCAGTAGTGGTGGTTGATGTCGCGCTGCTGGTGGTAGAAATATTGGTGCCAGCTTGCACAAGACTTCCTGGAAACACATTGATCACGCCAGCTCGACCAGCAATCGGCGCACGAATATGATCAAAGCTCATGGCAACTTCAGCAGCCTTAGCGTTTGCCACGGCTGATTCCATGTTGGCTTTTGATGTGTCAGCCGCCGCTTGAGAAATAAACTTCTTTTCAATCAGATCTAATGATCGTTTGTATTGGCGGGTCGCATCGTCTCCCAAGGCTTTGGCTTTTTCGTAGTTGGCACGGCTGGCTCTGTCGTCCAAGGTGAACAATAGATCACCCGCCTTTACAGCTTGACCTTCTTTGATATGTATCTTGCTCACCACATTCGTCGTTTGCGGACGAATATCAACAATGTTGGCAGCGATGATGGTGCCAGTGGCTTCGATGATCACTGGAGTGTCTGCAGTTTCAACCACAGTGGTGGTCACTAATTGAGGGGGTGCTTTTTTCGCTGACTTTGGCATCCACTTGTCATAAGCGTAGTTAGCTGCAAAAAGCACAATCAAAATGATGATGATTCTTTTTTTGTGTTTGACCACAAACGTGTAGGTTTTAGCCCAATCAAATTTCTTGATGAGGTTCATGGTGAAAGTCACAACACGGCAGCCTAGCTGCATGACTTTATCTTTTAGTTTGTTGATTAACTGCATCACTGAGGGGCTTTGCTGAGCGGCTTTGACTTAAAGCCACTATCTCCTTATTGGTTCACGCTTAATTCTCGCACATTCAGCCTGATTTGACACATATTGCAAGGTGGAGTGGCTCAAGGGAGCATTCAATTCAAAATGCAGTTTTTTTGAGGATTTCCTCAACACCCTTATTGGCTAGGGCATCGGCCAGCTCATTACCGGGGTGCCCCGCATGGCCTTTGACCCAATGCCAATCAATTTGATGCTTGCCCAGTAATTCATCAATTTCTTGCCATAAATCGACATTTTTCACGGGGTCTTTTCCGGCGGTTTTCCAACCCCTGGCTTTCCAACCACCCATCCATTCGGTGACGCCTTGCATGACGTACTTTGAATCCGTGTACAAGCTCACATGACAGTCCATTTTGAGGGCTTTTAGAGCCTCTATCACCGCGGTCATTTCCATGCGATTGTTGGTCGTCATCAACACGCCGCCATGGAGATGCTTTTCTTTATCGCCGGAGCGCAGCACCACCCCCCAGCCACCAGGCCCTGGATTGCCTTTACAAGCACCATCGGTATAAATCACGACCTTGCTTTGTGCGGGAGTGCTCATGCCTGATCTTTCAGCTGATTATTTTGTGAGGATGCGTTTAATTGTGTGACTGTGCTCAATTGTGCTTGATTGGCCGCAACGCTTTTCTCAATTTTGCCGACGAGTGTCAAAGTTGTTACACGTTTGATCGCTGACACCATGAACACAGAACCCAAGACAGGCCACCAGCGATCACCAGCTTTTTCAAGAAAGGCCAGTTTTTGCATGCCTGACTCACTCCGCAAAGGTAGTCGATAGCAACCAAAGCGCCCGCGATCCACAGAGAAGTTAAGTAGCTTCAACCAATCTTTCAGCCTTAATAATGCGATGAACTGACCTTCTCTAGGGAGGTAAGGTTGACCTACCAAATGACTGCAGTATTGGCGCAAGCCCCACAGGCTGGCTGGATTGAATCCAGAAATCACCACCCGACCTTCTGGCATCAAGACACGTTCAACTTCTCGCAGAACGGCATGAGGATCGTTGGCGAACTCTAGTACGTGGGGCAGTACCACCAAATCAAGACTTTGGCTGGCAAATGGAAGTTCTTCTGGGATGCCTTCAATCGTGTGCCATTGACCGCCAGATTCATCATTGGGCTTGTCGTGCGGAGCGCGCAGGATGATTTGCAGGGGCATTCGATTCTCAGCCAAAGCAGGTAATTGCGGTAAGCCAATTTGTAGGGCGTGATAACCAAAAATATCGCTCACAATGTGGTCAAATTGAGTTTGTTCCCACTTCAGGACGTATTTCCCTGGAGGCGAGCCAAGCCAAGCATCCCATGATGTCCATGGAGCTTGTTGATGATCAGTATCAGTTGGTTGACTCATAAGTGGTTATTTCTATGCCCGATGACAATTTATTGCAAGTGCGTTCAATTGCAGCTTATGACGATAACTATATTTGGTTGATTTCAGATAAGCATTGTGCCGTAGTTGTTGATCCAGGTGATGCTGCACCAGTGATTCAATACCTCACGGAACATCATTTAACACTGACTACCATTCTAATCACTCACCATCACGCTGACCACATCGGTGGTGTGGCTAATTTATTGGCATGGTGCGCATCTGTGAGCCCTACAAAACCAGTGGTTTACGGTCCCGCTCATGAAGATATTTCAGTGGTGACTGAGCAACTTATTGAATCGGATGTCGTTTCTATTTCAAGTCCTGCGTGCAAGTTCGCTGTATTAGATGTTCCAGGACACACCGCAGGGCACATTGCCTTCTATTTAAATGTGGGAGAACAGCGGCACGTATTTTGTGGTGACACATTGTTTGCCACAGGCTGTGGGCGCCTGTTTGAAGGCACTCCTGCGCAGATGGTGGATTCGTTGAATAAGTTAAAAAACTTACCTGACCAAACATTGGTGCATTGCGCTCACGAGTACACCTTATCTAATATAAAATTTGCATTGGCTGTCGAACCTCATAATCAAAAACTATTGGCTTGGCAACAAACAGCACAGACCATGCGCAAGCAAGGTGTGCCTACGGTGCCAACAACGATCGCTCATGAAAAAAGCGTTAACCCATTTTTAAGGTGCGAGGAAGTAAGCGTGATTGAATCAGTCAAACAACATCAAGCAATCAAGGACACTCACCCTGTGACGGTGTTTGCTCATTTGCGTTCCTGGAAAGACACCTTCAAAGCATGATGCAAAGATTCTCAGCTTTATCCTCACTGTCGCGAATCTCCCGACTGCTCACCATTTTGATGGTGGCCACAGTTCTGAGCGCATGCGCGACGATGGGTGAGGATTGGAGCGATTCAAGTTCAAATAAACAAGTTGCTAAGACGGGTAAGTACAGCAAATCTGACAAAGCTCCAAGAGTCAATATTGACAAAGATTCTGTGGGTGCATTGGATGCGCCTTATAGCGATCTTTGGGATCGTATTCGTGAGGGTTTCGAGTTTCCAGACTCAACCAGTCCTTTGGTGATCAAGCATGTGCGTTATTACTCCAGTCGCCCTGACTATGTTGATCGCATGATGTCTCGATCATCACGTTATCTTTTTTACATTGTTGAAGAAGTTGAGCGTCGCAAGATGCCGATGGAGTTAGCACTGTTACCTTTCATTGAAAGCGCCTTCAATCCTGAAGCCTTCTCACGCGCCAAAGCCTCGGGCATGTGGCAGTTCATGCCAGCGACTGGTAGGGACTTTAAATTAACTCAGAATATTTTTCGCGATGAACGTCGTGACGTGATTCAGTCAACGGATGCGGCTTTGGATTATTTGCAACGTTTGCACAAAATGTTTGGTGATTGGGAATTGGCCTTGGCAGCTTACAACTGGGGTGAGGGCAATGTTTCAAAAGCAATCAAACGCAACCAAGCTAAAAAATTACCGACCAATTACGCCAGTTTAAAAATGCCGGACGAGACTCGTAACTACGTCCCCAAATTATTAGCCATTAAAAATATTGTGACCAATCCAAAGTCATATGGTTTAACGCTACCAACTTTGGAGAATCACCCGTACTTTGTGATTGTCACAACTGAAAAAGACATTGATGTAGATTTGGCAGCGCAATTTGCGCGCATGACTTTGGATGAGTTCAAGGCGATGAATCCTTCATTCAATAAACCTGTGATTTTGGGAGCCAGTGAGCCACAAATCTTATTGCCCTTTGGTCGCGCTGAATCTTTTCAAGAAAATCTCTTGCAATACACAGGGCGCCTATCCTCTTGGACTGCCATTAGAGTGGCCAACCGAGAGACTGTGGATCAATTGGCCACGCGTTTGGATGTGGATGCCAATCAAGTGCGACAAATCAATAACATTCCTAAGGGGATGAGGATCAAGGCTGGATCGACGGTATTGATTCCAAGGGGTGGCAAGATTGGAGATGTTGCCGAGCATTTAGCCAATAACGCAGGCAAGTTAATGTTGGAGCGGGAGGCAGCAGCCAAGCCCAAACCAAAAACCACAGCCAATAATACCAATGGCTTAAAAGCTAAAAACCCAGCCAATAAGCAAACAGCCAATAACACCAACAAACCTAAACCAAAGCCCAAGGCACCAGCAGACTCTTCAGTGGCGGCCAATGAGAAAAAAGCCAATTAGGCATTTTCAGGCCCATTTTTATTGATTTAATCACTGTTAACTAGGGTGAACCCTGATGTGTCAGATGCTAGTCAGCATGAAGTCGCACATTCATGCAGTTAAAGTGTTAACGACTATCTATCAGGGAGAGATACATGTCTGCTTACAAGGCATTTCACGAGCGTTCAATAAAAGATCCAGAGGGATTTTGGGCGGAACAAGCCAGATTAGTTGAATGGCAAAAGCCATTTGATCAAGTATTGGACTACAGCAACCCCCCATTTGCTAAGTGGTATGTTGGCGGCAAAATTAATATTTGCCACAACGCTGTAGACCGTCACTTAAAAGATCGCGGCGATCAACAAGCCTTGATTTCTGTATCAACAGAAACTGATCAAGAAAAAACTTACACATTCAAAGAACTTCACGCTGAGGTCAATCGCATGGCAGCGATCCTTAAAGCACACGGCGTAGTTAAAGGTGATCGCGTATTGATTTACATGCCGATGGTTGCTGAGGCTGCCTTTGCCATGTTGGCGTGCACTCGTCTGGGTGCAATTCACTCTGTGGTGTTCGGTGGCTTTGCGTCACACAGCTTGGCCTCAAGAATTGATGATGCAAAGCCAAAGATGGTGATCCTGGCCGATGCAGGTGCCCGTGGCGGCAAGCCTGTGCCATACAAGCCATTGTTGGATGAAGCGATTACTTTATCAACCCACAAACCAGAAAAAGTTTTGTTGATTGATCGCAAATTGGTGGAATACAACAAAGTAGCTGGTCGTGATTTAGATTACGCGACGGAGCGCGCCAAAGTGATGGATGCACAAGTGCCTTGTGTTTGGCTTGACGCGACAGACCCTTCTTACATTTTGTACACATCAGGCACCACTGGTAAACCGAAAGGTGTGCAGCGTGACACCGGTGGTTACGCAGTCGCATTAGCTTCATCAATGCGCCATATCTATGGTGGTCAACCGGGTGAGGCGATGTTCACAACCTCTGACATTGGTTGGGTGGTTGGACACAGCTACATCATTTATGGCCCATTGCTCAACGGCATGGCAACCATCATGTACGAAGGCACGCCTTTGCGCCCTGATGCTGGTATTTGGTGGAAATTGGTTGAGAAATACAAGGTATCCGTGATGTTCTCTGCTCCAACAGCAGCACGTGTCTTGAAAAAACAAGATCCAGCATTTTTATCAAAATATGATTTATCAACTTTGCGTTCAGTGTTCTTAGCAGGTGAGCCATTGGATGAGCCAACCGCTTCATGGTTGCATGGCGCAATCAATAAACCAATCGTTGATAACTATTGGCAAACTGAAACTGGTTGGCCAATACTTGCGTTGCAGCGTGGCATCGAAGTGATGCCACACAAGTTTGGTTCACCAGGTGTTCCTGTGTACGGTTACAACATGAAACTTTTGGATGACGCCACAGGTGCTGAGCTTGGAGCTGATCAAAAAGGTGTGATCGCGATTGAAGGGCCATTACCTCCAGGATGCATGCAAACTGTTTGGGGTGATGACGCACGCTTTGTCAAAACTTACTGGGAAACCGTGCCAGGCAAGTTGGTTTATTCCACTTTTGACTGGGGCATCAAAGACAAGGATGGTTACTTCTTCATCTTGGGCCGCACCGACGACGTGATCAATGTGGCCGGACATCGTCTTGGCACCCGCGAGATCGAAGAAAGTATTTCAAGTCATCCAAACGTGGCTGAAGTAGCCGTGGTGGGTATTGCCGACAAACTAAAAGGTCAGGTAGCGATTGGATTTGCCATCGCTAAAGATTCAAGCAACACTGCCACCTTGGAAGCTGAACTTCTGAAAACAGTCGATTCTCAATTAGGTGCGGTTGCAAGACCTGCGCGCGTATATGTGGTCGCTGCTTTACCAAAAACACGTTCTGGCAAGATCGTCCGTCGCGCTCTTCAAGCGGTGGCTGAAGGCCGTGATCCAGGTGACTTGAGCACCTTGGATGACCAAAGTGTTTTGGCTCAAATCAAAACATTGTTCACGCCAGCTTGATGGGCTTGAGAAAGCCAAGTTAAAACAATCTAAGTAGTTGAAAAATAGGGGATTTATCCCCTATTTTTATTTGTGGCAGATGAGTTAAATCAGGGCAAACACCCCCGGTAAGGTATAATTTCTTAGTTAAATTATTAGATACTTGCCCTAGCGCTTAAAGACACATATACCTCCCGAAAATTCTCAGACCGGAGGTGTCTTTTCCGGATGAGGGATGTGTCGGATGGCAGCAGGGC
>JBEIOY010000051.1:0-8308 GCA_040377355.1 Burkholderiaceae bacterium
CAAACAGTTGGTCTTGGTTATAAAGCTTTAGAAGTAAAAGAGGGCGCATGGCGCCCTCAAAGTCACGATCAAGCACTTGACTTGATGATTGTTGTTTAAGATTTAATCAAATCTAAATTCTTAGCAATTGCCAGAGTTGTTTCTGCCTGATTCAGGCTGTAGAAATGCAAACCCGGAACACCTGCTACGCGCAATTGATCACACAAATCCGTCACCACATCCAAACCAAATGACTTGATGGATGCTGAGTCGTCCCCAAATGACTGTAAGCGCAAACGGATCCAGCGAGGAATCTCTGCGCCACATGCATCAGAAAAACGCAGCAGCTGTGTGCTGTTGGTGATCGGCATGATGCCAGGCACTATGGGCTGATCAACTCCCAGCTTGTAGGCCTCGTCCACAAATCTGAAATAAGCGTCGCTATTGAAGAAGTATTGGGTGATGGCTGAATCTGCGCCGGCCTTCATCTTATTAGCAAACATCAAGATGTCATCACTCATTGATTTCGCTTGAGGATGCATCTCTGGATAAGCAGCCACCTCTATATGAAAATGACTGTCGGTTTCTGAGCGAATAAATCTGACCAATTCTTCGGCGTGATGAAACTCTCCGTACTGACCCATGCCAGAAGGCAGATCGCCACGCAAAGCCACAATCCGACGAATACCGATTTGCTTATATTGCTTTAGTAATTCGCGAATCTTTTCTTTTGAGCTTCCCACGCAAGAAAGATGAGGCGCGGCCTCTTGGCCTGCCTCATGGATTTCTTTGACGGTCGACAAAGTACCGTCTTGGGTTGAGCCGCCTGCACCAAACGTTACAGAAATAAATGTTGGCTTAAGCGCTCTAGATAACTGCTCTCTAACAGAACGGAGCTTGGCAGCTCCCTCTTCTGTTTTTGGTGGGAAAAACTCAAGGCTTAATTCCATGTCATTTATTCCTGATCACGTTTTTAATAACGATATGTTTCAGGCTTATAAGGGCCTTCTTGTTTTACGTTGATGTAGTTAGCTTGCTGCACTGACAACTCAGTGAGTTGAGCATTCAGTTTCTTCAACTGCAAGCGAGCCACTTTCTCATCAAGGTGCTTAGGCAATGTGTATACGCCCACTGGGTATTTATTGGTACCTGCAGAAGCCCACAATTCAATCTGAGCAATCGTTTGGTTGGCAAATGATGAGCTCATCACGTAAGACGGATGACCGGTACCGCAACCCAAATTAACCAAACGTCCTTTAGCCAAAATGATGATGCGCTTTTCTGGCTGACCATTGCTGGCAGGGAAAATCACGTGATCCACTTGTGGCTTGATCTCTTCCCACTTGTACTTCTCAACGCCAGCGATATCAATTTCATTGTCAAAGTGACCAATGTTACAAACGATCGCCTGGTCTTTCATTTTTGCCATGTGGTCATGAGTGATCACATGGTAGTTACCAGTTGCAGTAACAAAGATGTCTGCCTTATCAGCGGCATAGTCCATGGTCACAACACGGTAACCTTCCATGGCAGCTTGAAGCGCGCAAATCGGATCAACCTCTGTCACCCATACTTGAGCTGACAAGGCACGCAAAGCTTGTGCTGAACCCTTGCCCACGTCACCGTAACCAGCAACCACGGCAACCTTGCCCGCAATCATCACATCAGTTGCGCGCTTGATACCATCCACCAATGATTCACGGCAGCCATACAAGTTATCAAACTTACTCTTGGTTACTGAGTCATTCACGTTGATCGCTGGGAACTTTAATTCGCCTTTAGCGTGCATTTGATACAAACGATGAACACCCGTTGTGGTTTCCTCTGTCACGCCCTTTACTTTCTCAAGACGAACTGAATACCAAGTTGGGTCCATTTTTAATTTGGCTTTGATCGAAGCAAACAAAACTGTTTCTTCTTCGCTCGTTGGGTTGTTTAATACTGATAAATCTTTCTCAGCCTTTGTGCCCAAATGCAACAACATGGTTGCATCGCCACCATCATCCAAAATCATGTTTGAGTAACCACCATCTTGCCACTCAAAAATACGGTGGGTGAATTCCCAATATTGCTCTAGTGTCTCGCCTTTGATCGCAAATACTGGCGTGCCGTTGGCAGCAATTGCAGCAGCAGCGTGATCTTGTGTTGAGAAAATATTGCAAGACGCCCAACGCACTTCAGCACCAAGAGCTTCTAATGTTTCAATCAAAACAGCTGTTTGGATTGTCATGTGTAAAGAGCCGGTGACGCGAGCGCCACGCAAAGGCTGACTAGCAGAAAACTCTTCACGAATCGCCATCAAACCAGGCATTTCAGTTTCGGCGATGATAATTTCTTTGCGACCCCATGCAGCCAATGAGATATCGGCGATGGCGCAATCATTAAACACATTTAAATCAGTAGGTTTGTTCATTTCCACTCCAAGCTAGTAAGGAAGATCATGGAGGACAAATAAAAAAGCCCGCCAACCAATCACTTCACAGGTTAGCGAGCGTCGTTGCTAAAGGCCTGGGGCCTCCCTCTAAGCCTAGGGTGTTTAAAGACTTAAACACCTCGCAACGCTCCTTAGAGATTTTGCGAAATTATAAACCAGCAGCGGCCCTCAAGGCTGCAGCCTTGTCAGTGGCTTCCCATGTGAACTCAGGCTCTTCGCGGCCAAAGTGGCCATAGGCAGCTGTTTTACGATAAATTGGGCGCAATAAATTCAACATTTTTACAATGCCCTTTGGTCTTAAATCAAAGTGAGTGCACACTAACTCAGCAATCTTCTCATCTGAAACCTTGCCGGTGCCGTAAGTGGTGACCATCACAGACGTTGGCTGAGCAACGCCAATCGCATATGAAATCTGCACCAAACATTTGCTAGCCAAACCAGCAGCCACAATATTTTTTGCCACATAACGGCTCGCATAGGCGGCCGAACGATCCACTTTTGATGGGTCTTTGCCTGAGAAAGCGCCGCCGCCGTGAGGAGCTGCACCACCGTAGGTATCAACAATGATTTTACGACCGGTTAGACCGCAATCACCTTGCGGACCGCCAATCACAAAACGACCTGTTGGATTCACCAAGTACTTGATTTCACCTTTGATCAACTCTTTTGGAAGTACCGGTTTGATGATTTCTTCAATCACAGCTTCACGCAGCTTCTCTAATGAAATATCTGGAGAGTGCTGGGTTGATAAAACAATCGTGTCAATTGAATCTGGCTTACCGTCAACATAGCGCAAAGTAACTTGTGACTTTGCATCTGGGCGCAACCAATTCAAGCGGCCATCACGACGCAAATCAGCTTGACGCTCAACCAAGCGGTGTGACAAATGAATCGGCAAAGGCATTAATTCTGGGGTTTCATCAACGGCATAACCAAACATCAAGCCTTGGTCACCAGCACCCTGATCAAGACCATCATCATGGGCTTTATCAACACCCTGAGCAATGTCTGGACTTTGCTTGTCGTAAGCCACCAACACTGCGCAGCCTTTGTAATCAATGCCGTACTCAGTATTATCGTAACCAATTTGACGAATGGTGTCTCGTGCTACGTGGATGTAATCTACGTTTGCGGTTGTGGTGATCTCACCCGCAAGAACAACCAAACCGGTGTTGCAAAGAGTTTCTGCAGCTACACGTGCCGTTGGGTCTTGCGCCAAAATAGCATCAAGAATTGCATCAGAAATTTGGTCAGATACTTTATCTGGATGGCCTTCAGAAACTGATTCTGAGGTAAAGAAATAATTGTTCGCCATGATTGCTCCTTAGTTAAATATTCGACAACACGTGCCGAGTATTACTAAGTGCGGCGACGCTTTAGCGGATAGTTTGAATTCGCCCCGCAAGTTGTCTTAACTCGGCGAATAACCTAAATTCTATAACATTCTCACTTTTAATGGCAAACCTGTATATTTACCCCTATGACGAGCACAAGATTACACTTCACCAAAATGCATGGCGCAGGCAATGATTTCATTGTCTTAAATGGCATATCTCAAGACCTCTCAGGCATCACTAAGGAGCAATGGGCAAGGCTTGCGCACCGTCAGTTTGGCATTGGCGCCGATCAAATTCTCTTGGTAGAAAAGCCCACGGTTGCAGAGGCGGAGTTTCGCTACAGAATATTTAACTCTGATGGCAGTGAAGTTGAGCAGTGTGGCAACGGTTCACGTTGTTTTGTCCGCTTTGTCAGAGAAAAAGGTCTGACCAAGAATAAAACAGTCAAAGTTCAAGTGGCTCACACCATTCTGTCTCTGACTGAAAATGATGATGGTCAAGTGACGGTGAACATGGGCGCCCCCATCTTATCGAACGAACTCATTCCTTTTAAATCTTCAGGCCTTCAAGAAAAAGTTGAGGGCAAAGCAAACTTATACCAACTAGAACTATCTGATCATGCTGCATGGATTGGAGCGGTGTCCATGGGCAACCCACACGCCGTGCAAATTGTTCAAGATCTTGACGCTGCACCCGTTGCAAAAGATGGCCCTCAAATAGAAACACATTTGGCATTTCCCAAAAAGGTCAATGCTGGCTTCATGCAAATTCAAAATCGCCATGAAATCAAACTCCGCGTATTTGAAAGAGGCTCAGGCGAAACCTTGGCTTGCGGAACTGGTGCTTGTGCAGCGGTGGTATCTGGAATCTTAAGAGGTCACCTGGATTCTCCAGTGACGGTTCACACACGCGGCGGAGACCTCAGCATTGCCTGGAACAGCACTTCATCCATGCAAAATCCGGTCATGATGACCGGACCGGCTCAAACTGTTTTTGAAGGCGAGATCACTCTCGACTAAACATTCATCAACCAATTGCTTGATGGCTCAAACCCCATACTGATCTCGGTAGGCTTTCACAGCCGGTAAGTATTGTTGCAATTCTTTGCTTTGGCTAGACTCTAAAAAACTCATCAAGCTGGCTAGATTTGCAATCGACACAACCGGCATACCAAATTCTTTCTCTACGTTTTGAACGGCCGAGCTATCAGCAATCTCGGTAGCAGTTCCAGCCCTCTCCATTCGATCCAAAGCAATCAGAACGGCTGCAGGGCTTGCTCCAGAGTGGAGAATGATGTCAACCGATTCGCGCACCGAAGTTCCTGCTGAAATCACATCATCAATGATCACCACTCGACCTTTTAAAGGTGCGCCAACCAAAGTGCCGCCCTCGCCATGGTCTTTGGCTTCTTTGCGATTAAAACAAAATGGCACTGATCGCCCCATGCCAGCCAAGGCAACAGCGGTGGTGGCAGCCAAGGTAATGCCTTTATAAGCAGGGCCAAACAACATATCAAACTGAATACCTGAATCAATCAAAGCCTTGGCATAAAACTCCCCCAAAGCTTTGAGAAGCGCGCCATCATTGAAACCGCCGGCATTAAAAAAGTAAGGAGATAATCGACCCGCTTTTGTTTTAAATTCGCCAAAAGCTAATACTTTGGCATCTAAGGCAAAATGGATAAATTCGTTTTTAAAGTTTTCTTGATTGGAAGTCATAACCGAGATGTTACGCATCATTACCGCCAACCTCAATGGTATTCGTTCGGCCGCTAAAAAAGGTTTTTTTGAGTGGGTCAATACTCAAAGTCCTGACATCCTTTGTATTCAAGAGCTTAAAGCTCAAGAGGCCGATTTAGACAGCGCCCTGATGAACCCCAATGGCTATCATGGATTTTTTCAATATGCCGCCAAAAAAGGGTACAGCGGTGTTGGACTTTATTCAAAAAAAGCACCTGACAGCGTCAAAGTTGGCTTTGATGATGGGGAGTTTGATGCTGAAGGCCGCTACGTTGAAGCGCGATTTGGCAAGCTGATTGTGATTTCTGCTTACTTTCCATCTGGCTCAAGCGCGCCTGAGCGCCAAGAGGCCAAGTTTAGATTTCTTGATTTATTCATGCCCCACATTAAAAAACTTAAATCTGAAGGCCTAGAAATTGTTCTTTGTGGCGATATCAATATTGCCCATAAAGAAATTGATTTAAAAAACTGGAAGGGCAATCTCAAAAACTCCGGCTTTACACCAGAAGAGCGTGAATGGATGACTCATCTTTTCACTGAGGCTGGATTCATGGATGTCTATCGTCACCTACATCCAAATACAGAAGATGAATGCTACACATGGTGGAGTCAAAGAGGTCAGGCGTACGCAAAAAATGTGGGCTGGAGAATTGATTATCAAATTGCAACCCCTGGGATTACCAAGAAAGCTCAACGCGTAGAAATTTATAAAACTGAAAAGTTCTCTGATCATGCCCCGCTGATCATTGACTACGAGGTTTTATAAATCTTAAGGTTTGTAGTTAGGTAATTTATCAACGGTTGTATTTTTGGCGCGCGCATACAAAAATAAAGCCTCGTTGATATTTCTTTGTATTTCGTAAATTCGACTATCGCCAGATGGGTGGGTTGAGAGCCACTCTGGTTGTTTTTCTTTCGACAGTTGACCCATCTTTTGCCACAAAGAAATTCCTGCACGTGGATCATAGCCAGCTCTGGCTGCGATATCCATGCCAACCAAGTCCGCATCTCTTTCATCGGCCCTTGAAAAACTCAAGCCTAAAATTTGCAGACCCTGCCCCAAAGCTTGGCCTCCTATGTTGCCCAAACCTAAAGCTGAAGACAAAACACTCGCGCCCAAATTACTCAACTGCGCTTTAGCGATTCGGTCTCTTGCATGCTCACGCAAAGCATGGGCGATTTCATGACCCATCACAGTAGCCACTTCGTCATCATTTAATTTCAACTTTTCTATGATGCCGGTATAAAAAGCAATCTTTCCGCCAGGCATACAAAATGCATTGACCTGATCAGAAATGAATAAATTAACTTCCCATTTCCAAGCCTGAGATTCTGGATTCCATGCGTAGGCGTGCGGCAATATATTTTTTGCAATCGCTCGCAAACGAATCAACTGCGGATGATTATCTGGCGCTAGGGCATTTTTTTCAGATGCCTTTTGCTTCATGACGTTGTATTGTCTGGCTGCAGACGCTTCTAATTGACTGGCAGGCACCATGTCTTTCAAACTGGAACCATCACCAACCCTGACGCCGTCTACCGGCCCAGCTTGTCTTGATGAGCTGCCGCAAGCCCCCAATAAAACAATCAAAGAAAATAAAAAGTATTTTTTGAGATTAGAAAAATAGGGCAAAGTCATTTGATCACGCAGTTTTTTCAAATTGAGATTTTTTTTCTTGGCGCCATGGCGCAATCTTAGGCAACAACATCAAACCAGGCAACGCCAAAATAACGCAAATAATAAAGAAGTTAGTCCATCCAGTAAATTCAACAATATAACCAGTTAATGCATTGATAAAGGTTCGTGGTACAGCCGATAAGCTGGTGAATAAAGCAAACTGAGTGGCAGTAAAACGTGGGTTGGTCTCTAAAGCAAGATAAGCTGTGAATGCAGCTGTTCCAAGACCTGCGGTGATTGCCTCAAAACCAATCACCCATGACAAGACCCACAAATCAGGACCTGATTGAGCAAGCACGACAAAACCAAAAGTCGCCACGGCTTGTAACACTCCAAATATCCACAAGCCTTTGTTAACGCCTGTTTTTAACATCCAATAGGCGCCCAAAATTCCGCCCAAGATGCTGGCCCAAAGACCTGCATTTTTTGCAACAAGGCCAATCTCTGTTCGGGTAAAACCGAGCTCAATATAAAAAGGCGTGGCCAAGGCACTTGCCATCGAATCGCCCAACTTATAAAGAAAAATAAATAACAAAATAAATGCCGCATGCTTCCAGCCAGAGCGATGAATGAACTCCTTAAAGGGTTCAATCACTGCCTCTTTCATGGTTTGTGGCGGAGGGCCGTACTCTCTTGGCTCCGATACCAATAAGGTTGTCAAAATGCCTGGGAGCATGAATAAACCCGTGATAAAAAATACCCAGTCCCAAGTAATTAGATCTGACAAAATCAATGAAAGTGATCCGGGCACGAGCGTTGATAACTTATACGCATTAACAAAGAGGGCTGTGCCAGAACCCATTTGACCTTCAGTCAACCACTCACGACGATGAGCATCCACCACAATGTCTTGGCTGGCTGAGAAGAAAGCCACAATAGACGCCAAAAAAACCACGGTCCAAATTTCAGTGCTTGGATTGAATTGACCCATCAAGATCACAGCCAGCATCACTGCAATTTGAGTGAAGATCATCCAACCGCGGCGACGCCCTAAAAATGGTAACTTGAATCTATCCATGGCGGGGGCCCACAAGAACTTCCAAGTGTAGGGCATGCCCACCAACGCAAATAAGCCAATCGCTTTTAAATCAACGCCTTCACTTTTTAACCATGCTGACAGCAAGTTATAAAGAATGAACAG
>JBEIOY010000121.1:0-4370 GCA_040377355.1 Burkholderiaceae bacterium
AACTGGTGATGCAGCCTGCCTAACCAAGGCACTCTTAATGGCTGCTGGGTCTTTTAATACGCTGACATCCACGTTATTGATCACATCGATGTTTGGCGCTTTAAATGTTTTATCAGACAAATAAGCGTCTAATTTTTGAGATGCCGGCTTGAGCAATGATGAATGGAATGGTGCAGACACAGGCAAAGGTAGAGCACGTTTTGCGCCCGCTTCTTTGGCAAGCTCACACGCTTTTTCTACACCTGCTTTTGAGCCAGCAATCACCACCTGCGCTGGCGCGTTGTAATTCACTGCCTCAACCACTTCACCAGTGGCTGATTGCGCATCAGCACATGCTTTACGAACGGCATCATCATCCAAACCTAAAATAGCGGCCATGCCACCTGTTCCAACTGGTACGGCATCTTGCATCGCTTGCGCGCGGAATCTCACCATTGGCACAGCATCTTTAAATTCAATCACACCTGAAGCAACCAAAGCACCGTACTCACCCAAGCTATGACCAGCCATCACTGATGCAGTGGGGCCGCCTGCTGCAATCCAAGCTCGATAACATGCAACACCCGCAGTCAGCATCACTGGCTGTGTATTAGTGGTCAAAGAAAGTGCTTCAGCAGGACCTTCTGCAATTAATTTTGCAATGTCTTCACCCAAAGCTTCTGAAGCCTCATCCAAAGTTCTTTTGACTTCAGCGTTGTCACCCCAAGCATTCAGCATACCGACTGCTTGAGAACCTTGACCGGGGAATACAAATGCAAATTTCATGAAAATTCCTGTGATTTTTTAAGTGATTTAGCTTATTTAATTTTCTTTGATGATGTCATCAGTATTTAACCACTGCCGCAGCCCAGGTGAAACCGCCACCCACGCCTTCCATCAACAGATATTGTCCGCGTTTAATTTGACCTGCACGAATCGCTGTATCGAGCGCCAAAGGAATCGATGCCGCCGATGTGTTGCCGTGATCTTGAACGGTCACGACCACATGATCCAAAGCAATGCCTAGTTTTTTAGCGGTGCCTTCCATGATGCGAATATTGGCTTGGTGAGGAATCAGCCAATCAATATCTGCAGGTGTTAGTTTTGCCGCCGTTAATACTTCTTGGGCCACTTGCTCTAAAACTTTCACAGCCAATTTAAATACTGCTTGGCCATCCATTTTCAAAAAGGCAGAACCCTCTATGGCGCCATGTTCACTTCTTCCTGGCACACACAAGATCTCACGATGACTTCCATCCGCGTGCATTGCAGCAGCCAAAATACCTGGTTCATCACTTGCGCCCACCACCACTGCTCCAGCACCATCACCGAAGAGCACGCAAGTTCCGCGATCTTTAAAATCTAAAATTCTTGAGAATGTTTCAGCACCAACGATCAAAACTTTTTGATGCATGCCGCTGCGAATAAAGCTATCAGCCACAGCTAAAGAATAAGCAAATCCTGAGCAAACAGCTTGAACGTCAAACGCTGCACACTGATTTGTGATGCCTAATTTATCTTGGAGGACGCAAGCAGTACTTGGAAATCCGCCCAAATTATCAGGCGTTGATGTTGCCAAAATAATTAAATCGATGTCATTTGCCGTGATACCTGCAGCTTCGATCGCTTTTTTCGATGCCTCTAAAGCAAGGTCGCTGGTGAGCTGATTGGCCGCAGCGAAATGACGTGCACTGATTCCGCTTCTTGAAAAAATCCATTCGTCACTGGTTTCAATGCCATCTTTTGCGAGTCTTTCAGCGATTTGAGCATTGGTCACTTTATTAGCTGGCAAGTAGCTGCCTGTGCCAAGTATCTTTGCGTATCGCTGCGTCAGTGGAGTCACGTGAGTCATTAAAATAAATCCTTATGCCGCGGTCTCATTACTAGAGTTTGTCGCATGCGTCACCATGAATGCATCAGCCACTTTTCCAACCATATTATTTTTAGCCCCTTCATAGGCTCTGCGCAAAGCGGTTGTGAATGCCTTTTTATCGGCTGAGCCATGACTTTTTAATACTAAACCGCGCAAACCTAAGAGAACTGCGCCATTGTAATTACGGTGATCTACGCGCTTTTTGAAGCGTAACAAAACAGGCATTGCTGCCAAGGCCATCAAGCGACTGATCCAGTTACGACTAAATTCTTCTTTGATCAATCCAGAAATCATGTATGCCAAACCTTCAGTGGTTTTAAGCGCCACGTTTCCAACAAAACCATCGCACACCACAATATTGGTGGTGCCTTTAAATATGTCATTGCCCTCAACGTTGCCGTAGAAGTTCAGGTTACTTTGGCGCAATAATTCACCCGCCTCCTTGACCACCTGATTGCCTTTGATCACCTCTTCACCAATGTTCAAAAGACCAATCGTAGGATTGGCGATGCCGTCAACGGCTCTGGCCATCACATCAGCCATCTGTGCAAACTGTAATAAATGAATCGCTTCACAATCAGCATTGGCTCCCAAATCTAAAACGATTGTGCCTTTACCTAATTGATTTGGCATGATGGCAGCAATTGCTGGGCGATCAATACCGTCCAAGGTTTTTAGAACATAACGAGAAATTGCCATCAAGGCGCCCGTATTGCCCGCAGAAATAGCTGCCTGGGCAAGACCTTCTTTGACTTGTTCGGTAGCCACGCGCATCGATGAGTCTTTTTTCTTGCGCAAAGCAATCTCGATGGAATCATCCATCGTGACAACTTCGGAGGCGTGGACGACGGTGATCCTGCTCTTTATTTCAGAGGAAACAAGGACTAACGCCTGATTGATTAGATCAGCGTTTCCAACGAGTCTTATCTTTAGATCTGGCAACTCTGCCAGAAGGCCTGTGCTGGCGGGTATTGTGACCACTAAACCGTGGTCCCCACCCATCGCATCAACAGCTAGCGTGACGCTCATGAAATTGTTATTTTAGAAAAAAGCGGCCACTGGAAGTGCCGCTTGATCTTTTCCTGAGTGGAAATTAGTCGTTCTTCGTCTTAACAACTTTACGGCCACGGTAGTAGCCATTTGGGCTAATGTGGTGACGTAAGTGAGCTTCACCAGTCGTTGGCTCAACTGCCAATGAAGGTGCAGACAAGAAGTCGTGTGCACGGTGCATGCCACGCTTTGACGGTGATTTTTTATTCTGCTGAACAGCCATGTTTTTACTCCTAAACGAATCCGAGATTCTAGCATAAAGTCATTATTTCTTGAGCTTTTCTAGGATAGCAAATGGATTGGGCTTCTTGATGATAATCTCTTCTGACCCCGATTTAAGGGTTTTAGTCACTTTTTTCAGGTCTTCTGGCTTGCACTCGCCCAAGGGGTGTTTGGCTATCAAAGGCAGGTTCAAAAGCAGCTCTTCTTCAATGGTTTCCAATAGATTAAAGGTTTCAGAGGACACCAGGGCATCCTCAGCATCTTGATTTTCCTCATCAAAATCCCAGGCCTCAGCCTCCTCTTCAGTCTCAAAAAGGATGTAATCACGGTCTGAATCCAAAGATTCCATATAAGGCTGCAAACAGGCTTGGCAGGTCAGTGGCAAATCAAGCGCAATGCGTAAGTGCATGTATTGCATAGGAATTGCTCCTAAACGCTCCTCAAACCAGGTGCTCATCTCCCAATGCAGTCCTGAAGGCTCGAAATTAGCTTCAACCGTCATTTCCTGTAACAATCTAGGGAAGTTAGATAGTTCCAGCACCCCCTGGCCAATGTATGTCAGTCCAGACCTCATATCGATAGATTGAAGGTCTTTGGCATTATTCGGCAAAATGTGGGGTGTCATATTTTTTGAATTCATACCGAAAGCATAAATGAGTGCCGCCCCGAACCCAAGCAATTTATCCAATCACTCAGCCAGTCAAATCAAAAGATTGATCTTGGCCTCCACTTCTAAGTACAGGAAAGAATTATTGGGTCGCTTGGGTTTAGCTTTTGAGACCATCTCCCCAGAAGTGGATGAGGCGCCTTTACCCAAAGAAACCCCGGAGTTAATGGCGATTCGCTTAGCGCAAGCCAAAGCATTGGCGGTGTCACTTTCCAACCCCTTGGCCTACGTGATTGGCTCAGATCAAGTGGTTGATTTAAATGGGGTCGCCATGGGTAAACCAGGTGACCATGCAAATGCAATGGTGCAACTGCAAAAGTTGCGCGGTCAAACCGTGAAATTTCATACGGCTGTTTGTCTGGCTCATGCCGGATCGGCAAAAACCACGAATGTCATCACTGAGGTTAAATTCAGAGAACTTGATGACGATGTTTTGGAAGCCTATCTTTTAGCTGAGACGCCCTACGATTGTGCGGGCAGTGCCAAATCAGAGGGTTTGGGCGTTTGTCTTTTAGAGTATGTCCGCAGTGACGATTCAACTGCCTTGATTGGTTTGCCCTTGATAACGGTTTGCACTCT
>JBEIOY010000134.1:0-3812 GCA_040377355.1 Burkholderiaceae bacterium
AACAACTCTGGCAATTGCTAAGAATTTAGATTTGATTAAATCTTAAACAACAATCATCAAGTCAAGTGCTTGATCGTGACTTTGAGGGCGCCATGCGCCCTCTTTTACTTCTAAAGCTTTATAACCAAGACCAACTGTTTGGACGGAGTGATTATTTTTTTTGAATTCAGCGATTGTTCGGTCATAGTAACCGCCACCATAGCCAATTCGCCAAAACTGATCATTTTGGTTTGACCATCCAAGACAAGGAATGATGAGTAAGTCCGGTTCAACTTTGGAGCTGAAAGAATCAAGCAAGGGCTCATTGATGTTTTGAGGGCCTTTGACCAAAGTGGTGTCTTGGTTCCACTCGCCAAAGACCAAAGGCTTGTTGAGCTGCACAGTAGGAAGAGCTAATTTTTTCTTGGGGTTTCTGGCACACCAATCTAGCGCCAAAGGCCGCAGGTCAAATTCGCCTTTGATTGGCCAATAAATACCTACACAAATAGCGCTGGTTTGATTTAAAAATTGAGATAGTTTGATTTCAAGTTCTTCGCGAAGAGTCAGATCTTGATGAAGATCGAGCCTCTTGGTCAGTAATTCTTGTCTTAAATGATTTAAAGTTTTCACAAGCTATTCAAAAGTAGAAAAAATAAGGCATGATTAGGGCTATGCTACAACGAAAAACCACAAAATTGATAAATAAACAACTGCTACTTAGTTTGGCGGCCATTATATTTATAGCAACTTCTGTAGGGCATGCTCACGCTCAAAAAAATCAAACCTCGTCCAATAAAAAATCATCTGATATCAGTTTAACGTCTGATGACAAGATGTTTCTTGAGTTAAGGGAGGCTTCGAAAAACAATGACGCATCTAAAGCCAAAGATTTGGGTCAAAAGTTATCAAAGTATGACATCGCTGATTACGTGACATATTTTCAAATCAAGCCTCGCCTGTTTGACAAGGGTGGAGCTCCGAGAGCTGAAACAATGGCCGATGATGCGGTTGATCAGTTTTTAAAAAAATATTCAGGCACTGCGCTGGCAGACAGACTAAGAAATGATTGGCTCTTGGTTTTGGGTAAGCGCAAAGATTGGTCTAATTTTGATCGAGAGTATGCGCAATTCGTTTTAGATGATGACACGCAAGTGAAATGTTATGCATTTCAGTCAAGGTTTGCTAAAAGTGAGTCAGTCAGTGTGTTGGCATCGGAAGTGAAAAATATCTTGTTGGACTCGCGGCATTTTGGGGATGCCTGCCCAGACCTTGTTAACTCAATCTATAAGGCCAATGGATTTTCAAAATATGAAGTTGCTGCATTTTCACGAATGGCTGTAGAAAACAATTTTGAAACGCTGGCCAATCGATTCGATGTACCTGACCCAGTGGCAGACATCGTCAGAAGCGCCAGAAAATCACCAGAAGCAGCTTTTCGAGATTTTGATAAAAAAGCTTGGCGCACAAACAAAGAAAACACTGCGGCTGCATGGGGAAGTATTGGTCAATATTTAGCAAAGAAGTTAGACCCCAATGCCATGAAGGCATTCAAGTTACAACATGAGTTGGGGCACCATCATTTGTTGACACCAGAAACCCAAGAGTGGAAGGTTAGAGCTGCATTACGTGTCGGTGATTGGCGGATGGTCAAAGAAACCATTGATCATATGACGCCATCGGTTAGAAAACGCGATCCTGCTTGGACTTATTGGTATGCCAGAGCGCAAAAAGAATTGGGCGACGAATCTTTAGCTAAAGAAAGTTGGCAAGCATTGATTGATCAGTATCATTTCTATGGGCAGTTAGCTAGAGAAGATTTGGGCATGAAAATTTATGTTCCTAAGCGAGTGGCAGCTGAAGAAACTTTGGTTAAGCAGATGTCATCCAATCAATCTTTTATAAGAGCTGCGCGCTTTTATGACATGGGTCTGCGTTTTGAGGGTAATAGGGAGTGGAATTGGGAATTACGTGGCTTAAGCGATAAGCAATTAATTGCTGTAGCAGAGCACGCCAAGCGAATTGGTTTATATGATCGTGCAGTTAACACTGCTGATCGAACAAAACTAGAGCATGACTTTAGTTTGCGCTACCCCACCCCATTCAAAGAATCTCTTACCCCAATTGCCGGATCTATTGGCTTGGATACTAACTGGGCTTATGGTTTGATTCGCCAAGAATCTCGCTTCATCATGAACGTACGCTCACATGTTGGAGCATCTGGCTTGATGCAAGTGATGCCAGCAACAGCAAAATATGTGGCAAAAAAAATCGGAATGAACAGCTTTAAGCCATCTCAACTAGATGACATGAAAGTTAATTTAACCTTGGGCAGCAATTATTTAAATATGGTCTTGCAAGATTTGGATGGCTCTTGGACTTTGGCCTCGGCTGCATATAATGCTGGTCCTGGAAGACCCAAGATGTGGCGTGAAAAATTACCTCGTGCGGTTGAGGGCGCAATTTTTGCAGAAACAATTCCCTTTAATGAAACCAGGGGATACGTCAAAAATGTTTTAGCGAATGCCAGTTATTACACCGCCTTATCCAACAATAAAACACCGTCTCTTAAGCAAAATCTTGGAACGGTTTCTCCTAAAGCAGCTGTACTGTCGGAATTACCATGATGAACGAAGCAAACATATTATTGATAGGCGGTAGTGGGTTTATTGGTCAGAAAATAGCCAGTGGACTGAGCGCCCTTGGCCATAGAGTTCTATTGCCAACCCGCAAATCTGCATACGCTAAAGAATTATGGGTCTTACCAAATCTTCAAGTGATCGAGGCCAATATTCATGAGCCAACCGTTCTGGCCGATTTGTGTCAACGTCTAGGGCCTCACGGCGTGGTGATTAACTTGGTTGGTGTTTTGCATGACAAAACAGGCTCACCTTATGGCCCAGGGTTTTTAAAAAATCATGTCGAGTTAACTAAAAAAATCATTGCTGCAATGAATGCGGCAAATTTAAAACGATATATTCACATGAGTGCTTTGGGCGCTAGTAGTTCGGGCGCATCGATGTATCAACGCAGCAAGGGTGATGCGGAAAACTTGGTCAAGGCCAGCGATTTAGATTGGACAATTTTTAGACCGTCGGTGGTGTTTGGCGAAAAAGATAAATTCATCAACCTTTTTGCTTCTTTGCAAAAGTTCGCGCCGGTTTTACCTTTGGGCGGTGCAGGCGTTAAATTTCAGCCAGTCTATGTGTCAGATGTTGCGCAAGCGTTTGTGAAGTCAATCTCAATGTCAGAAACAATTGGTAGAGTTTTTGATTTGGTTGGGCCGCGCGTGTACACCTTGACTGAATTGGTGAATTTTGCCGGCGTGGTAGGCGGTAGAAAAAGTATTGTTATTCCACTACCAAAACCATTGGCATATTTGCAGGCAGGTTTATTAGAAATGATGCCAGGACCTACTTTGATGTCTCGAGACAATTTGGCTTCAATGAGCGAAGACAATGTGTTGCCAGCGGGTGCTGAAAATGCTTTGGAAAAAGTATTTGCCATCAACCCACAAGCATTGGATGTGTTGATCAAGTGAAGATTTATGTTGTTGGTGGCGCCATCAGAGATCAGTTGCTGGGATTACCAGTAAAGGACCTTGATTACGTTGTTGTTGGGGCGACTCCTGATCAAATGTTAGCGCAGGGATATACCCCTGTTGGGCAAGACTTTCCAGTATTTTTACACCCCGTCACACATGCAGAATATGCCTTGGCCAGAACCGAGCGAAAGGTGGCTCCTGGGTACAAAGGCTTTGTGTTTCATGCTGATCCAGACGTGACCCTAGAACAAGATTTGGCCAGACGTGACTTGACCATCAATGCAATGGCCAG
>JBEIOY010000056.1:0-7927 GCA_040377355.1 Burkholderiaceae bacterium
ATTGGGTCACCGCCAATACCAACTGCTGAAGATTGGCCAAGACCAATTTCTGTTAACTGAGCAACAGCTTCATAAGTCAAAGTACCTGAGCGGCTCACAACACCAATGCGACCTTTGCGGTGAATGTGACCTGGCATGATGCCAATCTTGATCTCTTCAGGAGTGATCAAACCTGGACAGTTTGGCCCTAACAACAAAGTCTTTTTGCCGCCTTTAGCTTCTTTAGCGGCCATTCTGTTGCGAACTTCTAACATGTCGCGAACAGGAATACCTTCTGTGATACAGATAGCCAAATCAAGATCAGCCTCAACAGCCTCCCAGATAGCAGCCGCAGCACCCGCTGGTGGTACATAAATCACTGAAACGGTGGCGCCTGTTTCTGCAGCAGCTTCTTTCACTGATGCATAAATAGGAATATTGAAAATTTTCTCACCAGCTTTTTTAGGGTTCACGCCAGCAACAAAGCATTCTTTGCCATTTGCATACTCTTGACACTTTTCAGTGTGGAATTGACCTGTTTTACCGGTGATACCTTGAGTAATGACTCGGGTGTTTTTATTAATAAGAATAGACATTTAAATTCCTTTCGTGGCCGGTGGCTTATTTAACCGCTGCAACAGCTTTTGTCGCTGCCTCAGCCATCGTGTCTGCACTGATAATTGGTAGACCTGACTCAGCTAACATCTTCTTGCCAAGGTCCTCGTTCGTGCCCTTCATACGAACCACTAAAGGCACGCTCAAGTTCACCGCTTTACAGGCTGTGATCACGCCATCGGCGATCACGTCACATTTCATGATGCCGCCAAAAATGTTCACCAAAATGGCTTTCACATCTTTGTTCTTCAACATGATCTTGAATGCTTCAGTAACTTTTTCAGCAGTTGCACCACCACCAACGTCCAAGAAGTTGGCTGGCTCACCACCAAACAACTTAATCGTGTCCATGGTTGCCATCGCTAAACCAGCGCCGTTCACCAAGCAACCAATATTGCCGTCTAGTGAAATGTAGGCTAAATCAAATTTAGAAGCTTCAACTTCAGCTGGATCTTCTTCATCCAAGTCACGGTAAGCAACGATTTCTGGATGACGGAACAATGCATTTGAATCAAAGTTGAACTTAGCGTCCAAAGCCTTGATCTTGCCGTTGCCTTCAAGAATCAATGGATTAATTTCAACCAATGATGCGTCTGTGTCCATATACACTTTGTACAAGTTTTGCAAAGCTTCCTTTGCCATAGCTTGTGATGCCTCAGGAACGCCAATACCTTGCGCTAATTTTGTTGCATCAGCATCAGTTAAACCAATCAATGGGTTCACAAATGCTTTGATGATTTTTTCTGGAGTTTTTTCAGCAACTTCTTCGATATCCATGCCGCCTTCGCTAGACGCCATCACCACCACTGACTGTGTGCCACGATCAGTCAAGATACCTACGTAATATTCTTTTTTGATGTCCGCGCCATCTTCAACTAATAAGCGACGAACTTTTTGACCTTCTGGACCTGTTTGGTGAGTCTTTAATTGCATACCCAAAATTTGAGTTGCGTATGTTTTTACTTCATCAAGACTCTTGGCAACCTTAACGCCACCACCCTTACCACGGCCACCTGCGTGTATCTGGGCCTTCACAACCCACACTGGGCCACCCAGTTTTTTAGCTGCCTCAACAGCCTCATCAACGCTTAAAGCTGAAATGCCATTTGGTACTGGAACATTGAACTGACGCAAGATTTCCTTGCCTTGGTACTCATGAATCTTCATTAAGGCTCCCTATTGAATAGCCAGAAATATTAATGTTTTTAGCTTACTTAACTCTGTCTATTTACTATTTTTGCTAAGTAATCTCACTATTATCGCTTTTTCAGGGACTAGGACTCTTTTTTTGACATATCAACGGGTGTTAATGGGGCCCCAAACCAGGCTCGATAATACATTTTGACTGTTTCACCATCGGTTCTCAAAGCATGACAACGATTTAACTGAAAAGGCATGGTGCCAGATCTCTGATCTTCAAACTTGATGATTTCACCAGTAAATGCCTGAATAGCGACGGTAGGCAATACAGAGCAAAGCTCTGTCATATGAGAGCACCCGGAGATGCCACTCAAGCGCTCTTTCACGGCACCACGAAAACCATTTGTTAAATTTAAGCCGATGAGTTTTTGATAATCAGGCTCTATGGTTTTGCAATGCTCGTCATATGGGGCTGCATGCATTTTGGTATGAGCATCAACAATGTTGAATTTTGTATCTATGGTGACAGTTAAAACCATTTGATGAATGGCCTGCCCTTTGGGCTTAAGGCCCGAAGCCAAATGAAAGTCTTTGTCTTTGAAATCAAGTAAGGCAGCTTCAATATCCCACAAACCATCTTCACGACGAAATGCTTGAGTTTTGATGTCTCTGGTGTGTACTAGGGTGCGATTAGATTTAGAAGGTGAGCTCATGTGCAAAGTTTACACCAGCTTAAATTATTGCGACTCCTCCTCAGATGGGTAGAATCGTCCATCAATGATCTTTATCACCACGCTCAAAGGAAAACCTTTGGATACCAAGTAACGCATTTGCTTGGATTTTTCTTTGGGGTCTTTGGTGACAACTGAATCAAACTTTCTTTGCCACAATTCCCAAGCTCTCATCGCATCAGAAATCTTTAATCGCTCTTTGATTTCCAACAAAGAGTCGCCTTCAATGCCTTGCCGTTTCAACTCATCGACAATTTTTAAGCTGCCATATCGCTCAGATTTTCGGCGAACCAAGCTCTCTGCAAAACGCTCATCTGATAACCAAGACTGAGCCTCAAGCTTTACCATGAGCTCATCTAACTCCATGTCAGATTCCGCATAAGGCAAGAGCTTCTTGCGAAGCTCTTGGCAACTAAGCTCTCTTCTTGATAAATACCGAAGAGCTCGCCCCATCAAACTTGGGGCTTGCTGTTTAGGCATCCGCCTCTTCTTTAGGGCTGATCATGCTACCTGTGTTCACACCTAATTTTTCGCGAACCCTTGCTTCAATTTCTTTAGCAATCTCTGGGTTTTCTTTTAGGAACTCACGCGCATTATCTTTGCCCTGTCCAACGCGCTCACCGTTATAGCTGTACCAGGCGCCCGACTTTTCAACGATGTCGCACTCAACACCTAAATCAATGATTTCACCCTGTCTAGAAATACCTTCTCCGTACATGATGTCAAAAATGGCTTCCCGGAATGGTGGAGATACTTTGTTTTTCACAACCTTGACACGTGTTTCATTACCAACAATGTCATCGCCTTTTTTAATACTGCCAATACGACGAATATCTAAACGCATTGAGGCATAAAACTTCAACGCATTACCGCCCGTGGTGGTTTCAGGAGAACCAAACATCACGCCAATCTTCATACGAATTTGGTTAATGAAGATCACCATTGAATTTGTACGTTTGATCGTTCCTGTTAACTTGCGCAAAGCCTGACTCATCAAACGAGCTTGCAAACCAGGCAAAGAATCACCCATGTCGCCTTCAATTTCTGCGCGCGGCACCAAGGCAGCAACTGAGTCAATCACGATTAAATCAATGGAGCCTGAGCGAACCAAGGCATCAGCGATTTCCAATGCTTGCTCACCAGTGTCTGGCTGAGAAATCAATAAATTATTAACATCGACGCCCAATTTAGCGGCGTACTTCACATCCAATGCATGCTCAGCATCTATGAATGCGCATGTGCCACCTAACTTTTGCATTTCTGCCACTGCATGCAAAGTTAAAGTTGTTTTACCTGATGATTCTGGGCCGTAAATTTCAATCACGCGGCCTCTGGCTAAGCCACCAACGCCCAAGGCAATATCTAAGCCTAGAGAACCAGTTGATACAACTTGGATATCTTGGCCAATATCACTGTCGCCAAGACGCATGATGGAGCCCTTGCCAAACTGTTTTTCAATCTGAGCAAGTGCTGCATTGAGCGCTTTTTGCTTGTCAGAGCTCATTCCATCAATATCAGCGGGGCCTGATCCAGATTTCTTTTTTTGGTCTTCCATGGTCGTCCTTATCTAAAATTAGGTGTATTTTGTCTACACATGATCAATTTACAGTATTTACTGTATATAAAAACAGTATTCTATGCAAGGATTTTTTTAATACCTAGCTAGAATATGCACTAGAAACTAGTTTATTGCTGCCTAATGTCAGACAATACCTATAAACAAGCAAGATTTTGCTGATTGGGCTGTATGAGAATACTGATTGCAGAAGACGATAGCGTATTGGCTGATGGGTTAACCAGGTCCTTAAGACAGTCTGGTTATGCCGTAGACCATGTCAAAGACGGCCAATCTGCCGATCTCGCCCTATCCGCGCAGGCCTTTGACCTATTGATCCTAGATTTAGGCCTACCCAAAATGACGGGTCTTGAGGTACTCAAGCGCCTTAGATCTAGAAACTCCATGCTCCCTGTTCTTATATTGACAGCCGCTGATTCGACCGAAGAGCGTGTCAAAGGTTTGGATGCGGGCGCTGATGATTACATGGCCAAGCCATTCGCTTTGTCTGAACTAGAGGCCCGAGTTCGAGCCTTAACTCGTCGAGGCACAGGCGGTGGACCAACTGTTGTGAAACACGGCCCATTGCAATTCGACCAAGTAGGTCGCGTGGCCTACATCGATGAAAAAATGCTCGAATTATCCGCAAGAGAACTAGGGCTTTTAGAGGTTTTATTAAAAAGAGTTGGTCGTCTCGTATCAAAAGATCAATTGGTTGATCATTTGTGCGAGTGGGGCGAAGAAGTCAGTAATAACGCCATCGAAGTCTACGTGCATCGCCTTCGCAAGAAAATTGAAGTGGGTGGCATTCGGATTGCAACAATCCGTGGTCTAGGTTATTGCCTAGAAAAATTTCAAGCGCCTCCTGAAGCCCCTAAAGTATCTGAAACTTAATATTTAAGATGGCTGATGTTCGCCCCGCCATTGATGCGGAACTTCAACGACTCTTACCGCCCGAGTCATATGGATCAAAGCATACCAATAAAGGTCCAAGGTCGCTGTTTGGAGAAATCCTAGATTGGATGTTGGCGCCGCTTTTATTGTTATGGCCCATGAGTATTGCTGTGACCTATTTGGTTGCACAATCAATCGCAACCGCACCATTTGATCGAAGTCTTGAAAATAGTGTTCAAGCCATCTCTCAACAAATTAAAGCGGTTGGCGATGAGATATCACTGACCTTACCAATGTCAGCTCGGCAAATTCTTCGTGCTGATGAAAACGATACGATTTATTTTCAAGTGATTGGTCCGCGTGGAGAGTTAATAGCTGGAGATAAAGATTTATCTTTGCCAGCCGATGGCGATCCATTACAAGTGGGCACCATTACTTACCGTGATAGTCGAATTGCCGGTAATGATGTGCGCGTTGCCGCAACACTGGTCATCTTGTCAACAACTACTGGGCCAAACTCCGTGATGGTCCAGGTTGCAGAAACCTTGGAAAAAAGATCGCAGCTTGCCAATGAAATCATCAAAGGCGTGATCTTGCCGCAATTCATCATTTTGCCGATTGTGGTGGTCTTGGTTTGGTTTGGTTTGAGCAGAGGTCTTGCGCCACTAAATGCCCTACAAAACAGAATCAGAAATCGTTTGGTTGATGACACAAGTCCGATTGAAGAGCGCGCAGCTCCTCAAGAAATCATGCCATTGATTTCAAGCTTTAATGATGTTTTATATCAGCTTGAAGATTCTGTTCAATCGCAGAAACGATTCATTGCTGATGCTGCCCATCAGTTAAAAACTCCTTTAGCAGGCCTTCGCATGCAGGCGGAATTAGCTCAAAGAGAAAATAGTCCTGAAGAACTACAGCGATCCCTGGAGCAAATTGCCGATAGCTCGACGCGAGCCACTCGCTTGGTGCAGCAATTACTATCACTGGCTAGAATGGAAAACACCAACAAGCTCAGTGAAAAGATTTTGATTGATTTATCGCAAGCAGCCGCGGATGCAACTAAAAATTGGTTATCAGCAGCCTGGGAAAAGAAGATTGATTTGGGTTATGAAACCAACCAACAAACACACAAAATGTATGGTAATCCAGTGATGTTGAAAGAGTTATTCAATAACTTGCTCGATAACGCCATTAAATACACCCCACCCAATGGCACTGTGACCGTTGATGTGAGACACGCTAACCAAGCGGGATTGCTGATTATTGAAGTGAAAGACACCGGACCAGGCATTCCACCAGAAGAGAGACAGCGAGTACTAGAGCGCTTCTACCGAGTTCTTGGTAGCGACATTGAGGGCAGTGGCTTAGGTTTGGCCATCGTGAAAGAAATCGCTACTCAGCATGGTGGCAAGCTGGAGATCTTGGAAAATATCTACCAAGAATCCCCGCTTAAATATGGAACTTGTATGCGCGTTTATCTTCCAGTAGGTACCCCATGAAAACATGGTCTAAAAATAAACGTTTGATCGCCATCCTATTGAGTATTTGGTTTGTGACAACGCTGTTGGTTGGCCTTGCTCCAGAACCCTTGAGATTTAATTTCTTTGGTTGGAACTTCACTTACTGGTGGGGCGCCCAAGGGTCACTCTTGATTTATTTGGCTATTGCATGGATCTATGCGCACAAGATGCATCAATATGAAAAGAAAAGAAAGTCATAAAAACAAGCTGAAGTAATTTGATATTAACCCTAAAAATGAAGCGGTCTATGGCTTAATTTCAAGGAATCCTTTCATTTTCATTGCACAATACTAAAAACCTTCTAACGAGACATCATGCGTAAATTTTGGCCCAACAGCAATTATCAATTTCTATCTGTTAATCAGGATCAACAACTCATCATCACTGATGATTTTTTGAGATCTTATTTAAGAAGGCCAGAGCTTGCTCTTATTCCAGAATCTTGCGCTCAAGAACAAAAGATCCATCAATTACTCACAGACAACCCAAGAGCAACGATTGATACTGCTGAGATTAAAAAAATGCAGGACCCTGATATTCAGGTGAACTACGAGATCTGGTTGCGCTTTAGAGACAAGCTAGTTCAAGCTTCCTCATTGGAAAGTTTTTACTTGGGCTTATTTCAAGGCGACGGCGTTGATGTTCCACCACTCTTTGTTGACCAGCTAACTCAAATCCTTTGCCAGCATCTTTTAGGTGAAAATCCAAGCGCCATTGAGGCAAGAGCTGCAGAACTTTTATTCAGAATGCAAAAGATCACCATCCTCGAAGATGGTCACATCATGTCAGCCGATCAAATCACTGTTGAGAAATATGCAGAAACTGGTGGCTTTGGTAGCCTTGGTGAATTACTCAAACAAAACTCAGCACCCCTCAGAAGTATTGACCTAGATGTTTTGATCAAAGATAACGCTGATGACTACTGGGAACGTGATGAGACACATGACTTCGTTTTACAGCTCAACTATGACCAAGATGGTGCTGCAGCTCTGAGCAGACTTCTTGAAAAGTGGATCTTCCACTTCCACGGCACAAAAGTCACCATCACCCCTCAAGGTCAGATCTCAGACTCTAAGTGGTCTTGGCACATTGGCCTTGATGTGAATGCCACAGAAATTTTGAACGCCCTTTATAACGGCGAAACAGTGGATAACTCAAAATTGGCACAAGTCTTGTGTCTATTTAAATTAGACTTTATTGACAAAGGTCGCATGCTGCGAGAGATTGCTGGAAAACCTATCTACCTAGCCATGGCTCACGACATTGATAAGTGCCTAAAGTTCAAGCCACAAAACCTATTGATCAATTTACCTCTGGCTGAAACTTCTTAAGAGTTTTGGAAGCCCCATCAGATAAATGCAAGAAACAGTCCTTGGCTAGGTGAAATCGTCAAAATAAGCTATACTTTCGGTCTTTGGCGAATTAGCTCAGCCGGTTAGAGCGACGGAATCATAATCCGCAGGTCCGGGGTTCGAATCCCTGATTCGCCACCA
>JBEIOY010000073.1:0-6810 GCA_040377355.1 Burkholderiaceae bacterium
AAATTTAAAAGCAATGCTTCAGCCATTGCTCGATGGCCATGACATGGGTTTGATGTCTGAAGCGGGCCTGCCTGCAATTGCCGACCCAGGCTCTGATGTTGTGAATACCGCTCACCAAATGGGTATTCCAGTGCGCGCATTGATTGGGCCCAATTCTTTGTTATTGGCATTGATGTCATCTGGCATGAATGGCCAAAGCTTTGCTTTTCATGGTTACATTGCCGTGAAAGATCCCGAGAGAACTGCAGCACTCAAGCAATTGGAACAAGAGTCCAAGAGAAAAAATCAAACTCAATTGTGGATTGAAACACCCTATCGCAATGCAGCCATGATCGAAGCAATGCTGCAATCATTACAAGGAACTACGCAAATGTGTGTCGCAGCAGATTTGAGTTTGCCTAACGCCTTGGTGATTTCTAAGACAGTCAGCGCTTGGCAAGCGCAGATAAAAAAAGAACCTGGATTACTCCAAGCTCTTCATCAGCGACCGGCTGTGTTTTTGATTTTGGCCTAGTCTTGATTGAGGTCAGCGTAACTGACCGCCGTACATCAATACCCTGGTAGCACCCTCGCCCATCGCGGCACCAAAACGCTTGGCCACTCTTTCAGCCAAATTATCTTTCATGGTGTAGTCAACAATCGTTGGTGCTTTGAACACATCACGTGCTACACCATCGACACTGCTCAAGCCATCACTCAAACCAAGTTCAACACTCTTGGCACCATTCCACACCAAGCCAGTGAACATATCTGGATCTTCTTTCAAACGATCGCCACGCCCAGATCGCACCACTTTGATGAACTGCTCGTGTACTTCGCTGATCACTCCTTGAACAAATTCCTTTTGTTTCGGATCTTGTTTGCTGAATGGATCCAGTAGCGCTTTATTTTTTCCGGCTGTGATGGCGCGACGCTCAATCCCCAATTTCTCCATTAAACCAGTAACGCCAAAGCCGTTCATGATCACACCGATAGAACCGACCAAGCTGGCTTTATCAACATAAATATTTTCTGCGGCAGATGCCACGTAATAACCACCGGATGCGCAAATTTCTTCAACCACCACATGCAATGATTTTTGAGGGTACTTGGCGCGCAAGCGCAACATTTCATCATGAATAATGCCGGACTGAACTGGTGAACCACCGGGACTGTTGATGCGCAAAATCACGCCAACACTTTCAGAGCTCTCAAAAGCTGCTTGCAATGATGCGTTGATAGCATCTGCACTGGCCTTGCTGTCTGGCGCGATTTCACCTTGCAAATCAACCAAAGCAGTGTGCTTGCCTAAATTTGATTTACCGCCAATATCAATATCAAACAAATGGATCGCAACCCCAACAAACACCAGCAAGGTCATCATGCGTACAGCGGTTCTCCAGCGACGACCGCGACGCTGCTCTTTGAGGTTCTCCAACAACAAATGTTCTAAGGCCTGTTTTTCCCAGACTTTTTCATCGGACATGAATGGCTTTCTTAATTAATTTAACTAATGTAATAAATTTGATGGCACAAACGAGAGCTTAATCTTTTTATGCGTTACCTGCTAACCAATCAGATAATTCCTGAACATTCTTGACACAAGCCAAAGGATTTTCAGTTCTCAACAAGCTCTCTGGATGTGCGCCATAAGTCACGCCCACGGCATCAGCTCCTGCAGCATTGGCCATACCCAAATCATGTGTTGTGTCACCAATCATCAAGATTTTTTCCATCGGCACCAGTAAAGCATCCGATAAATCTAAGAGCATGCCAGGGTGAGGCTTGGATTTTGATTCATCTGGCGTACGACTGTCTGCAAAAACATCTTCGATCTGATGAAAGCTCAAAGAACGATCCAGGCCCTTACGACTCTTACCCGTGGCTACCGCCAAGAGATGTCCTCGATCTTTTAATTGATACAACAAATCTTTGGCCCCTTCAAACAAACTTAATTCATGGTCTTTGCTCAAGTAATGAAATCTGAAGCGCTCAATTAATTTGTAGTGATCATCCACTGAAACGGTTGGACAAGCTTTGCGCAATGATTCTTGAATACCTAAACCAATCACAAAACTAGCCATTGAATCTTCAGGCACCGGCAAGGATAAATCTCTGCACGCACTTTGAATACATCTAACAATTGTGGGCGTGGAATCCATCAAGGTTCCATCCCAATCCCACACAATTAGTTCATAACGAAGCGGCATCAATATCCTCAGATAACTGGATTTTCTAAAATGCCGATGCCATCTATTTCAATCTTGACGATATCGCCCTTCTTTAAAAAACGAGGAGGCTTGAATCCCATGCCAACTCCGCTGGGTGTGCCAGTAGCAATCACATCCCCCGGATACAGGGTCATGCCTTTTGAAATTGTCTCGATGATGGTTGGGATATTGAAAATCAATAATTCAGTGGTGGCATCCTGTCTTAACTCACCATTCACCCAACACTTGATGGCTGCTTTGGATGAATCTAGTTCATCTGCCGACACCAACCATGGGCCCATGGGGCAGAAAGTGTCAAAACTTTTACCCAAATGAAATTGCACATGCTTTGCTTGCACATCACGAGCACTGATGTCATTGATGATGGTGTATCCCCATATATAACTCATGGCATCAGCTTGACTGATACCTTTACCTTTTTTGGCGATCACCACGGCTAACTCAGCCTCATAATCCATTTCTTGAGTAGCTTGAGGATGGCTGTCAATCCCAACGCCTGGGCCGATCACAGACTCGGGCACCTTACTGAATACCACTGGGTGCTTCGGCAAGTTGGCCATCGCGCCCTGTGCTTCGCCCAGCTTGCTGTCTTTGATTTCTTTGACGTGATCCAAATAATTTTTACCCACACAAAAAATATTTCTCTTTGGCCTAGGGATTGGAGCCAATAAACAAACATCCTTTAACGCAACAGCAGAGCCCAAAGCAGGTAGAGTTTTGCCTTCAGCCATCAACTCAATGATTGCCAATGCCCCGCGAGCAGCGTCTTCTTTACTCAGCTGATACGGCATGACTGTTTGTAAATCTTGAGCAATAACGCCCACGTATTGCTCTGATTGATGTTGGTAAGCGGCCAGCTTCATGTTGTCTCCATTTTTCCAAATGCTTCGGGGATATCCGCCTCGAAGGTCATCTTTTCTTCTGTTTTAGGATGAATAAATGATAAATGCCTTGCGTGCAGTAATAGTCTTTTCGGTTTCAACACTTTATCTAGTTCTTGATCGCCGTACTTGTCATCACCCAAAATAGGATGACCGTAGGTTTGCAAATGCACCCTAATTTGATGGGTGCGACCTGTTTTAAGCTGCGCCTCAACCAAACTGCAGAGACCGTCGCGATAATTTGCTTTGACACGGATGTTGGTATGGCTTGGCTGACCACCATCTTCAGCCACCCTGACCCGACGCTCCCCATTCGGAAGTAAATATTTGAGTAGCGGGTATTTAAGAGGAATTGACTTACCGCTGACTGGCAATTGACCATGCACTATTAATAAGTAGCGCTTTTCCATCTTCCCCTCACGGATTTGCTCGTGAAGATGAACCAAGGCGCTGCGTTTCTTGGCCAACATCAAAATACCAGAAGTATCACGATCGAGCCTGTGAACCAATTCTAAGAATTTAGCATCGGGTCTTTGGTCTCTCATCGCCTCAATCAAGCCCAAGGACACCCCTGAACCACCATGCACAGCAATTCCAGATGGCTTATCTACCACTAAAATGCTGTCATCTTCATACAAAATTGTTATTTCTGCATTTATCTTCTTCGAAATGAAGTCATTGATCGGGGCTTTTACCTCAGAAACCCGCAGCGGGGGGAGGCGTAAAACATCGCCTTCTTGGATTTTTTGGCTCACATCAGCCCTTTTTTTATTCACCCTGACCTCGCCAGAGCGAATAATTCGGTAAATATGGGTCTTTGGCACCCCTTTTGCCATACGAAACAGGAAATTATCTAGCCTTTGGCCAGCTTCCTCAAATAAAACAATGTGTTGGGTTACCGAATTACTGTTCATATGACATATAATGACCTATCTTGCTGCGCAACATCAAATTTATGGTTTGCATGATAGCGCCCCAAGCTGGGTTTGAAATAGCCAAAAATATTTCCAGGGTTCGCCTCTCCCCTGATGTAATGAGACGCAAAGTTGGCTGGCATAGTGCCGCGAACTGCGAAACAGAAAAAAGAATTTAAGCGCACGCTGACCCACAAAGAAGAATAAGTCAGCGAGTGTAGTGAAGTTTGTCATCACAGAGATTGCCTAGCGCAATCCCTTCAATTCCGTTTCGCTCACCGCGATGGCTGCCTGGCTGCAGGACGGAGATTTAAATGAAACGAATGTTATTTAACGCTACCCAGCAAGAAGAGCTGCGTGTAGCCATTGTTGATGGTCAAAAACTGATCGACATTGATATTGAAACAACTGGACGTGAACAACGTAAAGGCAATATCTACAAAGGCGTGATCACACGCATTGAACCCTCATTAGAAGCTTGCTTTGTGAACTATGGTGAAGAGCGTCACGGCTTTTTGCCTTTCAAAGAAGTTTCAAGGGCTTATTTCAAAGACGGTATTGATGTTCGCTCAGCAGGCATCAAAGATGCTCTGCGCGAAGGACAAGAAATCATCGTTCAGGTCGAAAAAGAAGAGCGAGGCAATAAGGGCGCTGCATTAACCAGCTTCATCTCTTTAGCCGGTCGTTATTTGGTTCTCATGCCTAATAATCCAAGGGGTGGTGGTGTTTCTCGCCGCATTGAAGGCGAAGATCGCACTGAATTGCGTGAAGCCATGGGCCAGCTAACGGTTCCAGATGGCATGAGCATTATTGCCAGAACTGCCGGAATTGGTAGAAGTGCTGAAGAGTTGCAATGGGACTTGAGTTACTTGATGCAACTTTGGACAGCGATTGATGAAGCTGCCAGCGGTAATCAGGCGCCACTATTGATTTACTTAGAGTCAAGCTTGGTGATTCGAGCCATCAGAGATTACTTCCAGCCAGATATCGGTGAAATCCTCATTGATACAGATGAGATTTACGAACAAGCCAGTTCGTTCATGTCTGTGGTGATGCCTGACAACATGTCACGCGTAAAACGTTACCAAGACGATGTGCCTTTGTTCTCACGCTTTCAAATTGAACACCAAATTGAAACCGCCTACTCTCGTACAGTGACCCTGCCATCTGGTGGCGCGATCGTGATTGACCACACAGAAGCTTTGGTTTCTGTGGACGTGAACTCTGCTCGCTCAACCCGTGGCTCAGACATTGAAGAAACTGCGGCCAGAACAAACTTAGAAGCTGCCGACGAATTGGCTCGCCAAATGCGTTTGCGTGACTTGGGTGGTTTGATCGTGATTGACTTCATCGACATGGAGTCTACGAAGAATCAAAAAGATGTGGAGCAACGTCTTAAAGATGCATTGCGCCATGATCGTGCTCGCGTGCAAATGGGCAAGATCTCACGCTTCGGTCTTTTAGAGCTATCACGTCAACGCTTGCGTCCTGCATTATCAGAAAGCAGTAACGTTACCTGCCCACGTTGTAATGGTACAGGTCACATCCGTGACACAGAGTCCTCAGCCCTTCAAGTTCTGCGCATCATTCAAGAAGATGCAATGAAAGAAAACACCGCCGCCATCCACTGCCAAGTGCCTGTGGATGTTGCAGCGTTCTTGCTCAATGAGAAACGCGCTGAAGTGATCAAAATTGAAAGTCGCTTCAAAGTAAACGTCTTGCTATTACCAAACAAACATTTGGAAACTCCGCATTACAAGCTTGAGCGTTTGCGTCATGACGATCCTCGTTTAGATGATCCAAAGGCAAGCTATGCGATGGCTGATGAGGCTAGCAAAGAACTAGAATCTGACACCATCTTGAATCGCAAAGCCGAAGAAGCCAAGCCGCGTCAAGAAGCAGCTGTCAAAGGTGTGAGACCAAGTCAACCTGCCCCTGCCAGCGTTCCACGTGCAGAGCGCAAAGCGGCTGGAGAAAAACAATCTTCAGGTGGCTTGATTGGTTTTATCAAGAGACTTTTCGGCGGCACAGAAGAAGTTAAATCTACTGACAAGCGTCCAAGCAATGGTCGTGGTCGTGGTGAAGTTGGCGATCGTAATGGTGACCGTAACAACCGCAATCGCAATAATCGTAATCGCAATAACCGCAACAAGAATGAAGCGGGCGAGCGCAATCAAACGCCGCGCGATGGTGAAGAGAAGGCTGACAACAAAGAAGTGCGTCAACCAAATCAACGCAATGGCCGCAATCAACAACGTCAAAACAAACCTGAAGCTAACCCTGATGCAAAAGTGGAGCAGCCTAAAGATTTATTGACGCATGCTGAAGCTCCCAACGGCACTGAGACAGGCGAGGGTGATGATCGCCGTCGTGGTCGCAATCGTCGTGGTCGCAATCGTGGTCGCGATCGTGCAGAAAATAATCAAGAAGCCAATAATGATGGTTTTGATGTTTCAGCCCCAGTTGCTGCCGTAGCTGTAGCTGCATCTGTTGTTAACGCTTCGACTGAATCATTGAGCAATACTTCAACGAATGTTGAGTCTTCAACTGCTGCCCCAGCAATTGCCGCACCAGCAGTTGTTGCACCTGTGGCTACTTCTGTTGATGCTCCAGTAGCAATTTCAACTCCAGCACCTGCCCCTACTCCTAATCCAGCACCTGCTCCAATGCCAAAAGTTGAATTTCAGCCACTAAAAACGTCTGAATTAACTTCAGTGATTGAGTCTGCCGGAATGGTTTGGGTGAATACTGATCATCAGAAATTAGAAGAAGTTCGAGTGCAAATTGCTGCTGAACCAGTGATAG
>JBEIOY010000212.1:0-2054 GCA_040377355.1 Burkholderiaceae bacterium
AAGACCAGGGCCTGCGTAGAAGATGCCCAACATCAAACCTGATTTATTCGCGTGTATGGTCCCTAACTGAGAAATAAGAACACCGCCCGCCACAAAAATCCAGGCACTGGCGATACCGGCGATGACGCGATAAATGAAAAGCAAGCTGGTTTGATCGGTACAACCAGAAAGAAATAAAAAGATGCCGGTGATGACTGCCGATGATATGAAAAATTGATGAACTGACATGCGCCTCATCATGGCTGGAGAACTGAGGGCTCCAATAAAGTAACCCAAGGCATTGGCGGTGTTCATGGTGCCAGCCACCAAGTAAGACCAATCTAAATCTTCTCTCATCTCAGGCAATAAAAGCCCATAAGAGAAGCGCGCCAAGCCCAAGGCAATGGCAGAGCCCAAGGCAAGGGATAAAGCGGTCAAAAATGGATGTTTATTTGAAAACACAAGCCGTCATTTCATAAAGTTTCTACAATATACGTTATGACAGATAAATACCCCCCAGATTCTCTTCAGGTCTTTGTTTTTGATGGCGCACCTGTGCGCGGTGAAATCGTGACCATTCGAGATTCTTGGCAAGCCATTTTGGCGCGCAAAGATTACCCGCCGGCCGTCAAAAAACTTCTTGGCGACTTGGTAGCGGCGGGTGTTCTTCTCTGCGGAACCCTCAAATTCAATGGCAGCATGATCATTCAAGCTCAAGGCAATGGCGCAGTTCGTTTATTGGTTCTGGAGTGTAATGAACATTTGGTGATTCGTGCAACGGCGAAGTTGAATGAGGACATTGATCTATCCACCCTCCCGGATGATGCCAATTTGTCAGATTTGATTAATCCAGATGGTCAGGGTCGATTGGTCATCACCTTAGATCCCGCTGATCGCAAACCAGGTCAAAATGCTTACCAAGGTATCGTTGCTTTGAGTGATGATGGAGAGCCAGTCAAAAGCATTGCCCAAGCAATCACTTTGTACATGCGTGACTCTGAGCAGTTAGAGACTCGCTTGTGGCTAGCCAGTGATGAAGATTCTTGTGGCGGCTTATTACTTCAGAGACTACCTAATATGGGCGGTCAGTTAAAGATGGATGATGAAACGGCAGCCGAAGGCTGGTCCAGGCTCCAAATGCTCTCAGACACAGTCACCAATGAAGAACTTTTGAGTCTTGAGCCCAAGATGTTAATGAATCGTCTATATCTTGATGAATCAACGCATCATGGCGTCAGAAGTTTTGATGAAAGGCCAATTAAGTTTGGATGCCGCTGCTCACGCATCAAAGTTGCTGATATGCTGAAAATGCTTGGCGAAGAAGAAGTGAACAGTATTCTCTTAGAGAAAGATACTGTTGAAACCAATTGTGATTTCTGTGGACAGGTTTATATCTTTGATGCAGTTGATTGCAAGCAGATCTTTGCCAGCCCCACGATAGTTGATGCAGTGAAACAAGCTCCCAGTTCAAAGCATTAGGCAGCAAGTTGCATTTGCTTTAATGGTCTAGGCACTGTTTTAGGATTTTTCTTAAACTTTTGCGCAACCATCCATAAATCTAAAGCCTCTTGCATGCGAAGCCACATTTCAGGGCTTCCACCAATAACTGCTGATATTCGCATAGCCATTTCAGGGCTGATGCCTCGCTTCTCATTGAGGATCTCTGATACCGTCAGGCGGCTCACTCCCAAATAACTAGCAAAAGAGGCTTGGGTGATACCTAGCTCAGGCATGACATCCTCACGCAAAATAGCTCCTGGGTGCGTTGGTTTACGCGATGGATTTCTGATGCTCTTCATTAATGACAATCCTCCAAATCAATGTCAAATGGGCCACTCACATCAAACTTAAACGTGATCCTCCAATTACCTGAAACACTAACTGAGTAGATACCTTTTTTTGTTCCTTTAAGTCCATGAAATTTAAAACCAATCACATTCATATCTTCAGGAAGCAATGCGGCATCTAAACTATCCAATAAACGAGTAATCTTTCCCGAGTAAACCGCCGGTATACCTCTCAACGAACCATTAACAAAAAATAGACGTAGGCCACGATGCTTAAAAGATTGAATC
>JBEIOY010000170.1:0-2916 GCA_040377355.1 Burkholderiaceae bacterium
ACACCCGCTGGGCCATTTCCTAAAATCACGTGTTTCATCAAAAACTCCATTTAAAAAGCGGCCACCTTCAACCTTCAGTAGCCGCTTTTTATGTTTTAAGATTCAAAGACCTAAGCGCTTGCGTGTCTCTGGCTTGATGCGACCCTCTTCATCCCAGCCCCGCACCTGATAATAAATCGGCAGCATCTTTTCTAGGCCACTCACCATACCTTTGGCTGGTCCAGTTTTAGCAGCCTCTGTCATCAAACGTTTTGGCAAAGCATCATCCTTGCGTGTAAAGCCTGCGCGCAGATTGAAATCCTTTTCCATATTCCAAATACGCTCACCAATCAAAGTCAGATTCTCAACCGTGAACTCATCACCACAAGCTGCTTGCACTTGAGGTGCCACATCGTTCAAGGTCCAAGCGAAACTTGTAAAAATGCAAATACCAGCTGCATCAAACGCAGCAGTGGCATCTTGGAATGCTTTTAACAATTCTGGTTTGCCTTCTGTGTCTGTAGGCTCGGTCTTCACTGGAATACCCAAGACTTCTGAAGCAATGGTGTAACCACGCAAATGGCAAGCACCACGATTGGATGTGGCATAACCCAAACCAATGCCTTGAATCACGCGACCATCATAAGCCGGGAACTCTTGTCCTTTCACAGACATCGATAACTCTGGATGACCATACTTCTCAGTCAAACGCTTAGAGCCCAAGCCCATGTCCTTACCAAAACCTTCGCTGCGAGCGGTGATCTCAGCCAAATGACACAAAGCCTTAGCAGAACCAAACGGAGCTTCAATACCAATTTGCTCCTTGGTCAACACACCCATCTCATACAACTCCATCACAGCACCCACCGTGGCGCCAAAAGTGATGGGGTCAATACCATCCTCATTGCAAATCAAATTAGCAAACTGCAAAGCTTCTAAATCGTTCACGCCGTTGGCAGCTCCCAGCGCCCAGGCAGCCTCATACTCTAGACCACCATTGGCACCCCAATACTGCGGACGATTTTGAACAGTAAAGTGAGTTTCATCAATTTTAGAAATTCGACCACAGGCAATCGTGCAACCAAAACAAGCTTGATTGGTCACCAAATGCGCTTTGCCATCAGTGGCTCTAGGTGTTGCCATGGCCTCTGCAGAAATATCCTTAGCACCCTCAAACTGCACATCGCGGTGATTGCGAGTTGGCAATGCGCCCACCTCATTGATCACATTCATCAACACCTGAGTGCCATAGGTTGGCAAACCTTGACCAGTTACCGCATTGCCCGCAAGCACTTTCTTTGCCTCTTTTGTGGCGGCCATAAAAGCTTTGGGATTTTTAACCGTACTCACACCTTGGGTGCCTCGCACAGCAATCGCTTTCAAATTCTTGCTGCCCATCACTGCGCCCACACCAGACCTGCCTGCAGCACGGTGCAAATCATTCACAATCGCTGAATACAAGACACCGTTCTCACCCGAGCGTCCAATCGATGACACCCGAATCAATGGATCTTGATGTTTGGTTTTGATCGCTGGTTCTGTTTCCCAGACAGTCTTACCCCAAATATCAGAGGCGTCCAATAACTGGGCACGCTCATTTTCGATCATCAGATACACAGGTTTTGGAGACTTACCTTCAAAAATCACCATGTCCCAACCAGCGAACTTCAGTTCAGCGCCCCAATAACCTCCAGAGTTTGAACAAGCAATCGCACCCGTCAATGGACCTTTGGTCACCACCGTATAGCGGCCACCAGTGGACGCCATGGTTCCCGTGAGTGGGCCTGTGGCCCAAATGATTTTGTTATCAACCGACAGTGGATCAACCTTGGCATCTACTTCTTCCGTAAAGTACTTTGTGGCCAAACCACGTGAGCCCAAATAATCTTTAGCCCAAGTCATGTTCAACGCTTCAGACTTGCACTCACCGGTACTTAAATTAACGCGTAATAGTTTTCCAGCCCAGGACATAATGTTTCTCCAATGATTTTTGTTTTATGCGCCGGCTTGGTTACCAACTTTATTGGCCCACTCGCGCATTTTGTCTAAACCAGTCCAATTCGCATCCACATACGTGATCGCACCGGTTGGGCATGCATCTGCGCAAGCTGGATTACCATCGCACAAATCACACTTCTGAACTTTGCCAGTTTCTTGAACATAATTGATCGTGCCAAATGGGCAAGAGATGGTGCACACCTTGCAACCCACACACACATCATCATTAACCACTTTGGCACCGGTCGCGGCATCCACGCGAATCGCATCCACTGGGCAAGCCTGCAAACACCAGGCCTCGGCACACTGCGTACAGGTATAGGGAACCTTTTTACCGGTCTCATGAAAATCAAACACCTTGATGCGTGACTGAGCGGTATTAAAAATGCCATAGTTTTCAAAACTACAGGCCATTTCGCACTGTAAACACCCAGTGCATTTATCTGCGTTGATATGCAAAGATTTTTGCATGCTGCTCTCCACTGAATTAACTTGTAAATAAACTTTTTACATTTATCAATGTATCTTCATTCAGTGAAGGATTTATGTCTATGGGGTTAACCCTAGTCAACTATTAATACCTCGCTTGCCAACTTAAAATTGACCTCACAAAATAAAAAGGTCACCGAAGCGACCTTTTAACTTTTTTAATTAATGACTATTAATTAAAACTTGTATGTCACGCCCACAGATGTAGCAATTGGGCTTAAATCTAAATTACCAATATGAGTACCGGCTGAATACACTTCAGTTTTGATATTGATGTACTTCACGTCTAAGTTGATGCCCCAATTTTTTGTCAACATGTAATCAGCACCCACTTGAGCTGCAAGACCAACGCTTGATTTATCAGCAGAGGTATTCAAGCCACTATTCAAGTCTTTGTATGAACTGAATCGTGTGTAGTTAACACCTGCACCCACGTAAGGTTTCAACGGT
>JBEIOY010000074.1:0-6803 GCA_040377355.1 Burkholderiaceae bacterium
AGATGCGCAAAAAATCAGATTTGCCTACCAAGATTTGTTTAACTTGTGGGCTTCCTTTTACGTGGCGCAAAAAATGGGAAAAGGTTTGGGAAGAAGTGAAGTATTGCTCAGACCGCTGCCGAGCAAAGAAGTGATTCTGTTAATACAATCACCGATATGAAAAAACTTGTCATTTCTCCAGCGGATGTATCGCGCATCATTGAGATGGCCTGGGAAGACCGCACGCCATTTGATGCCATCATGCAAACCTATGGTTTAAATGAATCTCGGGTGATTGATTTGATGCGTCAAGAAATGAAACCCAGTTCATTTCGGATGTGGCGTAAACGTGTGACGGGTCGCGGTACCAAGCACGCCGCCTTGCGAAGCGGAGAAGTGAAACGTGCTTACTGCCCAACTCAATACAAGCCTAAATAAAAATCTTAATAAAAGCCGAAATACTCATTTGAGTAAAAACTTAATTCGGCTCTGTTACAAATCCTATTTTTGTTAATCCTGAACGCTTGGCCGTGGATAAAACCTGCGCCACTGATTCATAGCGAACATTTTTATCCGCTTTGAGTTGAACTTCAGGTTGGGGTGACTTCTTCGCTGCTGTTTGAGCGTAAATCGCTAAAGTATTTAAATCGATTGGTGAGCTGTTCCAAAATACTTGGCCATTGGCAGCAATGCTGAGATTAATGGATTCAGGTTTGATGTCATTGCGTTGACTGCTCGCTTGTGGCAAGTCAACTTTGACAGCATGTTGCATCACTGGGATGGTGATCATGAAAACGATCAATAACACCAACATCACATCCACCAAAGGTGTCATATTGATTTCAGCCATCGGTGGGCTGTCATCATCTCCAATTGGTTCGTTACCAAAGGCCATAATTATTCCTGAGGATTGGTGCGAGCGTTGCTGGACCCACCCACGGTGGCACCAGTGATGAAGTAGGCATATAAATCATTCCCAAAGCGATTGAGCTCTGCGATCAAGACCTTATTGATGCGACTGATGGCGTTGTAGCCTAAAACAGCTGGAATAGCCACTGCCAAGCCCAAGGCTGTCATGATCAAAGCTTCACCAATTGGACCAGCCACTTGATCAATCGTGGCTGTGCCTGAGGTACCAATGCCCACCAAGGCATGATAGATGCCCCACACAGTTCCAAACAAGCCGATGAACGGCGCTGTAGCGCCTGTTGAAGCCAAGAATGTCAAACCTTGTTGTAGGCCACCGACTGATTTATCAATACTGATCTTCAAGCAACGTGTGAGCCAGTCAGATGCATTGATGGTTTGATTCAGTTCGCTACGAGTACCTGATTGTTGATTGTGATGTTGCATGGCCTCTTGAGCACTGTTAGCAAGGTCACCATAAGGGTTCTGATCTGCAGTCATTTGACTTAGAGCGACAGCAAAGGATGGAGCGTGCCAAAAACATTCGACTTCTTTGGCCATTTTTTTAACTTTATAAAGTCCCAAGACTTTGGTCAAAATGATGACCCAAGAAACAATCGACATCGCTAATAAGATGATTGCAACAGTTCTGGTGACGGCATCGCCTTGTGCCCACATATTGGCAAGGCCAAAAGTTTGATTCATTCAATTACTCCAAACGGAAAATATAAGGTTGTATAGCCGTTACTTTAATCGCTTTACCAAATTCTATAAAGGGTTTACATCTGACCTTCATGCCTGCCTCGAGTGCTGCCTGATCTACGCGATGAATGCCGCTGCTTTGTGCAAGGGCTACTTTTTCAACAGCGCCAGATTCATTGATGAATAAACGCACCAATGTTTTACCTTCTTCACCCATGCGTCTAGATAGATTTGGGTAAAAGGGCTCAGGGACGCTGCATTGAGCTTGGCTGATGGAAACTGTTTTGGGGTCACCAGTGCTGCTACCGCCTAAGCTAGAAGCTGGCAATGAGGATTCTTGATTTGGTGGTGTGACGCTACCTGTTGTTGTGGTGATGGGGGTAGGAGTGGCTTCCACTTTCTTTTTTTCAACTGGTTTGACTGGGGTTGGTAGTGCCACTGTTGATTTTTCTTTTTGAGGGTTTGCATCCAATAAATTAGCAACTACTGTGTCGCCTATGTTGGATGCAGATTTTTTTTGATCCATCCCTGACTGAAATCCAATGATCAGCAATAAATGCATCACCACCACAAATGCAGTAATCTTATTTGCAAGGATCCAAGTTCTTAGGCTTTGTATCATGATTTCAATGAGAGCTAAGAAATAAAAACTGTGGAGGTGTGAATGCTGTGTTGCTCAAATGCTGCAGGGATTAATTGTTTGGCGTGAGCCAATAAAGCTTCAGCATCTAAAGTTGAATACAAATGAATGATTCTTGGTGGGGCTGATTGCAGCAAGTGATGCTCTTCTAATTTGCGACAAAGTTGTTTAACAACAGCTTCACTCGTATCAATGACTTCAACTTCAGAGCCAATGATTTTTTTAATCAAGGGTGCTAAAAAAGGATAGTGGGTACAACCTAAAACCAAGGTATCAATTTCAGCTGCTTGCATGGGCGCTAAGTGCTCGCGCAACAAGGCTTCAGTTTCAGGGGTATTCAAGGACCCTGATTCAATCAATGGCACAAGCCCTGATCCTGCTTGAGTGATCAATTCGCAATTGTGATCAAGACCTTCTAAAAGCGCTTTGAATTTATCACTTTTCAAAGTATTTTGAGTTGCGAGAACGCCAATCTTGTGATTTTGACTTTTATGAACCGCCGGCTTAATGCCTGGCTCAATGCCGATGATTGGGATCGCAGGCATTTCATGTCTGATGTTTGCAATCGCTTCAGCCGTTGCTGTATTGCAGGCGATGATGAGCGCCTGACATCCCTCACGCACCAACCAGTGGCACAAGTCTAGACTTCTGGCTGCAACCCAATCACTCGATTTTTCACCGTAAGGCGCATTGGCTGAATCAGCCAAGTAAACGTAATGATGCGAGGGCGCTTGGCGCAGAGCTTCACTCAGGACGGTAAGACCGCCGATACCTGAATCAAAAACTCCGATCGTTGCCAAGCTCGCTATCCTAAAAGAGTCGTTTTAAGCTTGAGCGACTGGAATTTTCCCAATCTTCGCTTGCCACTCTTTAGGACCCGTGTTGTGTACAGATGTACCGGATGAATCAACCGCGACTGTCACAGGCATATCTTGGATGGTGAATTCATAAATGGCTTCCATGCCTAAATCAGCAAAGCCAACCACTTTCGATTCTTTGATTGCTTTGGATACCAAATAAGCAGCACCACCGACTGCCATTAAATAAGCAGATTTGTGTTTTTTTATTGCCTCAATCGCTACTGGACCACGTTCAGCTTTACCCACCATTGAGATCAAGCCAGTTTCAGCCAGCATCATCTCGGTGAATTTATCCATGCGAGTAGCGGTGGTGGGTCCTGCAGGGCCCACCACTTCATTGCGCACAGGATCGACCGGACCTACGTAATAGATCACGCGATTCTTGAAGTCAACTGGGAGCTTTTCACCTTTGGCCAACATGTCGGCAATGCGCTTGTGAGCAGCATCGCGACCGGTCAACATCTTGCCGTTTAACAATAAGGTTTGACCAGGCTTCCAGCTCGCCACTTCCTCTGGCGTGAGAGTGTCTAGATTCACGCGGGTTGATTTTTCTGTGTTCGGTGTCCAAGCAACATCAGGCCATTCTGAAATTGATGGAGGTGTTAATACAGCTGGACCATCACCGTGCAAATGGAAATGCACGTGGCGCGTGGCTGCGCAGTTTGGAATCATCGCTACTGGCAATGAGGCTGCATGGGTTGGGTAGTCCATGATTTTCACATCAAGTACCGTCGTTAAACCACCCAAGCCTTGTGCGCCAATACCAAGGGCATTGACCTTGTCCATGATTTCTAAGCGTAACTCTTCAATGCGTGTTTTTGGGCCACGGGCAATCAGTTCATGAATATCCACAGGAGCCATCAAAGACTCTTTGGCTAAGAGCATGGCTTTTTCTGGTGTACCGCCAACGCCAATACCCAAAATACCAGGAGGACACCAGCCAGCTCCCATGGTCGGTACAGTTTTAACCACCCAATCAACGATTGAGTCTGAAGGGTTCAACATGACCATCTTGCTCTTGTTTTCTGAGCCACCGCCTTTGGCTGCGCAAATCACTTCAACGCCATCGCCTTCAACGATTTCATAATGAATCACAGCAGGGGTGTTGTCTTTTGAGTTGGTGCGTTTACCAGCTGGATCCAATAAAACGGATGCACGTAATTTATTGTCGGGATGGTTGTATGCGCGGCGCACACCCTCATTCACCATATCGGTGACGCTCATTTTGGCGTCCCATTTCACATTCATGCCAACCTTCAAAAAAACCACCGCAATACCAGTGTCTTGGCACATAGGACGCTTACCTTCAGCACACATGCGGCTATTGGTCAAAATTTGGGCAATTGCATCCTTGGCGGCTGGACTTTCCTCGCGTTCATAGGCTTTTCCTAGGGCGGTGATGTAATCCAAAGGGTGGTAATAAGAAATGTACTGAAAACCATCAGCAATGCTCTGAATAAAGTCGTCTTGGCGAATTGCACTCATAATTTTTTATAAAGATTTGAAAGACTTCCATTTTACCTAGGGAAAGTGGCCATTTACAGATATCGTTTATATGTTTATCTTAAGTGTTCGAGAAAGTAGGGCTGATATACCTGTAGCCCTTAGGGCTAACCCTGATGATGGTTGAACTTTATTGAAGTTGTCAGTCAATTGTCAGTCCGTGAGCCTAATCTCGAATTTCGTCAAAAATGCTGCCTAGAAAGTAGGAGAAAAGTATGTCTGGTATGGAACAGTTGTTGGTAGAAAATCGTGTGTTTAACCCACCAAAAGAATTTGCTAAGCAAGCAGCCATCACAAGCATGGATCAGTACAAAGCGATGTGCAAAGCTTTTGACAAGGATTTCAATGGTACTTGGGCGCGTCTAGCAAAAGAAAACTTATTTTGGAAGAAGCCATTCACCAAAGTATTGGATGAATCTAAAGCGCCATTTTATAAATGGTTTGAAGATGGTTTAACGAATGCTTCATATAACTGTATCGATCGCAACATCAAAAATGGCATGGCTAAGAAAACGGCCATCATTTTTGAAGCTGACGGCGGTGAAGTTTCAAAAGTAACTTATCAAGAATTGCATGACCGTGTAGCAACATTTGCTAACGGCCTGAAGAAGCTAGGCATTAAAAAAGGTGACCGAGTCGTTATTTACATGTCGATGTCAATCGAAGGTGTTGTGGCGATGCAAGCATGCGCTCGTATCGGTGCGACGCATTCAGTGGTATTCGGCGGATTCTCAGCCAAATCATTACAAGAGCGCATTGTGGACGTGGGCGCCGTGGCTTTGATTACTGCAGACCAACAATTGCGCGGTGGCAAAGCATTGCCATTGAAGACAATCGCTGATGAGGCTTTGGATTTGGGTGGTTGCGAGAAACTCAAGCACGTGATTGTTTACAAGCGCACTGGTGGCGATGTACCAATGAAGGCGGGTCGTGATAAGTGGATGCATGATGTATCTGCTGGCCAAGCTAAAGTATGTGAGCCAGAGTGGGTGAGCGCAGAGCATCCTTTATTTGTTCTTTACACATCAGGCTCAACAGGAAAACCAAAAGGCGTTCAACACGCAACAGGTGGCTATTTGTTGTGGGCGATGTTGACGATGAAGTGGACCTTCGACTTGCGAGACAGCGATGTGTTCTGGTGTACCGCTGACATTGGTTGGATCACAGGGCATAGCTATGTTGCTTATGGTCCTTTGGCATGCGGTGGCACACAGGTCGTTTTCGAGGGCGTGCCGACTTATCCGAACGCTGGCCGCTTCTGGGAAATGATTCAACGCCACAAGGTTTCTATTTTTTACACAGCGCCAACAGCGATTCGTTCATTGATCAAAGCTTCTGATACAGATCCTACGGTTCATCCGAAGAAGTACAACTTGAAGAGTTTGCGCATCTTGGGTTCTGTGGGCGAGCCAATCAATCCTGAGGCATGGATGTGGTACTACAAGAACATTGGTGGCGAGAAATGCCCGATTGTGGACACATTCTGGCAAACAGAAACAGGTGGTCACATGATCACGCCATTACCGGGCGCAACACCATTGGTCCCAGGCTCGTGCACATTGCCATTGCCAGGCATCATGGCGGCGATTGTTGATGAGGTGGGCGGTGATATACCAAACGGCCAAGGTGGTATCTTGGTTGTGAAGCGCCCATGGCCTTCGATGATTCGTAACATTTGGGGTGACCCAGAGCGCTTTAAGAAGAGTTACTTTCCGGAAGAGTTGGGTGGCACTTTGTATTTGGCGGGTGACGGCGCGATACGCAACAAAAAGACTGCTTATTTCACCATCACTGGCCGTATTGATGACGTTTTGAACGTCTCGGGTCATCGCATGGGCACCATGGAGATTGAGTCAGCATTGGTTGCCAATCCATTGGTTGCTGAATCTGCGGTGGTGGGTCGTCCAGACGATATGACGGGCGAAGCGATTGTGGCTTTTGTGGTGCTCAAAGGTAAGCGTCCAACAGGCGAAGAAGCGAAGAAGATTGCAACAGACTTGCGCAATTGGGTGGGTAAAGAGATTGGCCCAATTGCTAAGCCAAAAGAAATTCGCTTTGGTGATAACTTACCCAAGACACGTTCAGGCAAGATCATGCGTCGTTTGTTGCGTGTCTTAGCAAAAGGTGAGGAAATCACTCAAGACACATCAACACTTGAAAATCCGGCCATCTTGGAACAACTCAAGCACGCGATTTAAGTTTCCTTGACTAGC
>JBEIOY010000196.1:0-2399 GCA_040377355.1 Burkholderiaceae bacterium
ATTCTAACCAACTGAACTACCGCTCCAAAAACTTGGCGTCCCCACGGGGATTCGAACCCCGGTACCCACCGTGAAAGGGTGGTGTCCTAGGCCTCTAGACGATGGGGACCCTGGACTTACGGTACTGCAATTTCACTACTTAACTACATATCGACCAAAGCTTACTGGTGGAGCTAAGCGGGATCGAACCGCTGACCTCTTGCATGCCATGCAAGCGCTCTCCCAGCTGAGCTATAGCCCCTTAATTAGATGATCTTAAATAAGTAAGCTCAAGCAATCAAGACCGTAATTCTAGCCTATTTTTATCCCACTTTGCAAGCGCTGTTTTGTTTCTTCTATACCAATCAAAGAGATAACTGCATCAATGGCTGGGGTTTGGGTGGTTGCAAACATGGCGTAACGGACAGGCATGGCCAGAGCTGGCATTTTTAGACCATGTTTCGCCAAAACGGCCTTAAAAGCCCCTGAAACGGCAGTTTTTGAGCCATCCCCTGCCTCTAGCTCAACAATCAAATCGCTGATGACTGGGTGTACAGATTCAGGGATATTGGCCTGTCGATTTGCAGCTGAATGATTGGGTCTGTCCATATAAAACAGTCGAGCACCCTCAGCTAATTCAATCAGAGTATTCGCTCGATCTTTGAGGATGCTGATCACTCCCACAAAATCAGGACCAGAGTCAGTTTTAATACCTAACTTTTCTGCAAATGGCAATGCTCGCTTAGCCAAATCAACCGCATCAGCTTGCTGAATATACTGATGGTTTAACCAAAGCAATTTTTCAGGATTGTGTTGGGCTGGTGATTTACCCAAATGATCTAAATTAAACCATTCAACGAACTGCTCTTTTGTAAACACCTCTGCATCACCATGAGACCAACCAAGGCGTGCCAAATAGTTAAGAACAGCTTCAGGCATGTAGCCATCACGTTCGTAATCACGCACACTCATGGCGCCATTGCGCTTGCTCATTTTTTCGCCTTGATCATTGAGAACAGTTGGCAAATGAGCATAAATTGGCAATGAACCACCAAGCGCTTGAAGAATATTAATTTGTCTCGGAGTATTGTTGACGTGATCGTCTCCGCGAATGACGTGAGTGATTTTCATATCCAAGTCATCAACAACCACACAAAAGTTATAGGTAGGCGTCCCATCAGGGCGAGCAATGACTAAATCATCTAGCTCATCATTACTAATTTCAATACGGCCCTTCACAGCATCCTCCCACACAACGCTGCCACCGATGGGGTTTTTAAAACGAATCACTGGTTTGATGTCTGCGGGAGGTGTTGGTAGTTGCTTGCCAGTCTCAGGTCGCCAAAAGCCGTTGTAACGTGGCTTTTCTTTATTGGCCATTTGCTGCTCACGCAAAGCATTGAGTTCTTCCTCGCTCATATAGCAAGGATAAGCCAAACCATCTTTGAGCATTTGCGCAATGACTTCGCGATAGCGATCCATGCGTTGCATTTGAAAGATGGGGCCTTCATCAATATCAAGACCCAACCAACTCATGCCTTCGATGATGACGTCCACAGCTTCTTGGCTTGAACGCTCTTGATCGGTATCTTCAATGCGCAAGATGAAGTCGCCTTTCATCTTGCGAGCAAAAGCCCATGGATATAAAGCGCTTCGAAGGTTACCTAGGTGAATAAAGCCCGTTGGGCTTGGTGCAAATCGTGTTCTAACTGTCATAACTGACATTATCTCATTGCTCAAGATTAATGTTTAAAACCATATCTGAATGTTCAATCATTGAAGTCTTTACCTTTCTACCTAAAGGTGCGATAAAAACTTGAGCACCTTCCCTCCTAACAAACTTCATTGCTGGAACAAAATCACTATCTGCAGAAACTAAAATGATTGCATCAACTTGTTTCTTTAGCGTTAACGCAGCCATATCCATACCAATTCGCATATCAACACCTTTTTGGGTGATATTTGGTTTTAAATCATCATTTGAAATTTCGACCGAGAGCAATTCTTTATTTAGAATTTTTTTGTTTTTTATTTTCCAACCATTAAAAGAAAGTTCCCCTAGCCTCAAGGCTACAAAGGGAATAAGTTGTAACTCTTCAAATAACTTTCTTGCTTGTGATGCTATTGGTGAGTTTCCGAACTCGATCAACTCACCTCCTAATGGTTTTTGATGAGATGTATCTAAGGGTACAGAGTCATAGTAATAAACTCTATGCAGTTTCATAAACCGCAGGACTTCAAGCTTGCAAAAAGAATCAATGAGCTCTTTGATAGATACTGAGTTCATGGGGCCATTTGTGGTTCTTAGCTGTCTTTTGACAAAACCACCATCAATGAGTATCGCGTAATTTGGCATAAAAAAATGGCCACCAAATGGGTCGAAAGTCTAGCTTTCTGTTATATGTCACCCATGAGGCAGC
>JBEIOY010000211.1:0-2078 GCA_040377355.1 Burkholderiaceae bacterium
AAAAGATCAGAGAACCGCTTTAGAAGCCGCAGCTGCCAGAGTCAAAAGTTATCACGAGCGTCAAAAGATTGAATCAGGTTGTCACAGCTGGGACTACGCTGATGAAGATGGCACTCGTTTAGGTCAAAAAGTAACGCCCTTAGATCGTGCAGGTTTGTATGTGCCAGGCGGTAAAGCGGCTTATCCATCATCTGTGTTGATGAACGCCATTCCAGCGAAGGTCGCTGGTGTGAGCGAAGTCATCATGGTAGTGCCAACGCCGGACGGTGTGCGCAACCCATTGGTTTTGGCTGCCGCTGCAGTGGCTGGTGTTGATCGAGCCTTCACCATTGGGGGTGCTCAAGCTGTGGGCGCTTTGGCTTATGGCACAGAAACAATTCCGGCGGTCGATAAGATTGTGGGTCCTGGCAATGCCTATGTGGCCGCTGCTAAGCGTCGCGTGTTTGGTACTGTTGGCATCGACATGATTGCCGGACCTTCTGAAATTTTGGTTTTGTGTGATGGCAATACCAATCCAGATTGGATTGCGATGGATTTATTCTCGCAAGCTGAGCATGATGAATTAGCCCAATCAATTTTGTTGTGCCCAAGTCAAGCATTCATTGATCAAGTACAAGCCAGTATTTTGAAGTTTTTGCCAGAGATGCCAAGGCAGGCAGTGATTAAAAAATCACTGCAAGATCGTGGTGCGATGATTTTGGTCAAAGACATGCATGAAGCTTGTGAAATTGCTAATTCAATTGCAGCTGAGCATTTAGAAATTTGTGCAGACAATCCTCGCCAATGGGCGGAGTTGATTCGTCATGCGGGCGCTATTTTCATGGGCCCGTATACCAGCGAGTCTTTGGGTGATTATTGCGCTGGACCAAATCACGTTTTACCAACGATGAGAACGTCACGCTTCTCATCTCCTTTGGGTGTTTATGATTTCATCAAGCGTTCAAGCATGATCGAGGTCAGCGAAACAGGCGCTCAAAAGCTTGGTCAGATCGCCAGCACATTAGCGCACGGCGAAGGTTTGCAAGCTCACGCAAGAGCCGCCGAGTTAAGACTCAAGAAGTAATCCAATAAAAAGTATTAAAAGTAATGGCACACAAACTGTGTGCCATTACTTTTGTCGATTTGATTTCTTACTTATAAAAACTATAAAATTCTGTTTTAAGAGGAGACAATATGAACATGACATCATTCAGCACCCTTCAATACTCAAAAGAATTACAAGCTGTTGGGTTCAGTCAATCTCAAGCAGAGGTCATCGCTGAAGGTGTGGGTATGAATTTAAATGCCACACATGACTTTGCGACCAAGAAAGAGTTGTACGAAGTCAGAGATCAGTTGAATAAAAAAATTGATCAAAAGTTTGATCATCTAGATGAAAAATTTAATCTTTTGGATAAAAAAGTTTCCCATTTGGAAGGCAAAATTAACTGCATGGCAGATGTGTTAACTAGCAAACTATTCAATCGTCTAGGAGGCTTGATGGTGGCATGTATGTCAGTGGGCATCAGTGCAGTGGCATTTTTTACGAGAGGCATCGCTTAAATGGATACTCGTCAAATATCAGCCATATCTGAGATAAAAGGACTGTTTGGCACTTCAAATAAAAAAGTGACCATTGATCAGATGAATAAAGCAGTTATTCAAAAAGTTAAGGCGAATAACGAATGCAACATTCCCAAGTTAGTTAAAGAATCTCTTTGATTGCTTTCACTAGAGCGTCACACTGTTCGTCAGTGCCGATGGTGATGCGAAGATATTGATCAATCCGCGGCAATTTGAAATGACGCACGATGATGTGCTTTTCGCGAAGGGCTGCAGATAGTTTTGCGGCATCGTGTTTAGGATGTTTTGTGAAAATAAAATTAGCCGAAGATGGAATTGTTTCAAAGCCGAGAGTGTTCAGTGATTGAATCAAGTCCACACGCGTTTTGATAACAGCCTGACTGATCTTCTTCAAGTGGTCTTGATCCTCAATCGCTGCCATGGCGCCAGCCATCGCTAATTTATCAATCGGGTAAGAGTTAAAGCTGTTTTTAACGCGCTCAAGTGCTTCAATCAAATCAGAGTGACCGACTGCA
>JBEIOY010000087.1:0-6203 GCA_040377355.1 Burkholderiaceae bacterium
CCAATAACAATGGCATCCCAATTATTCGCTTGCTCGACTGACATTCATTTCTTTCTGCTTTTGATGGCTAATCTTGATTAATGGGCTCAACTTTACCCTGTATTTTGAAGGCTTTATCCCTTTAACGTGAGTTCAACCTAGAAAAAAGGCAAAATAGCGGTTTACACACAAAATTGCTAAAAATTAGCCCTTGGAGATACTGTATGTCAGAGCAAAAAAAGCCTAAGCGCATGAATGAGCGTTCTAGAACAATCACAGAGGGCGTAGCGCGCGCGCCCAATAGATCGATGTATTACGCAATGGGCTACAAAGATTCTGATTTTGATAACAAGCCTATGATTGGCGTGGCCAATGGTCACTCAACCATCACTCCATGTAACAGTGGTTTACAGCGCATCGCTGATGCTGCTGTAGCAGCCATTGAAGCTGGTGGTGGCAATTCTCAAATTTTCGGCACACCAACGATTTCTGATGGCATGGGTATGGGTACAGAGGGCATGAAGTACTCATTGGTATCTCGCGAAGTGATTGCTGACTCAATTGAAACTTGCGTGAACGGCCTTTGGCAAGATGGCGTTGTTGTGGTCGGTGGTTGCGACAAGAATATGCCAGGCGGCATGATGGCGATGGCTCGCACCAACGTACCAAGTATTTATGTTTATGGCGGCACGATCAAGGCTGGTCATTACAAAGGTAAAGAGCTGAACATCGTTTCAGCATTTGAAGCTGTGGGTGAATTTACTTCTGGTCGTTTAAGTGAAGAAGACTTCAAAGGCATTGAACAGAATTCATGTCCAAGCAGTGGATCATGTGGCGGTATGTACACAGCCAACACCATGAGCTCTTCTTTTGAAGCTTTAGGTATGAGCTTGCCATATTCATCAACCATGTCAAACGTTGATCAAGAGAAAGTTGATAGCGCTGCTGAATCTGCTCGCGTGCTGATTGAAGCAATCAGGAATGATCTAAAGCCACGCGACATCATCACCAAGAAATCAATTGAAAACGCTGTGAGCGTGATCATGGCCGTTGGTGGTTCAACAAACGCTGTGTTGCATTTCCTAGCGATTGCCAGTGCTGCTGAAGTTGAATGGACTATTGATGACTTTGAACGTGTGCGTCGTCGCGTTCCAGTGATTGCAGATATGAAGCCTTCAGGCAAATATTTAGCACCTGATTTGCACCAAGCTGGCGGCATTCCACAAGTCATGAAGATTTTATTGGATGGCGGTTTATTGCATGGCGATTGTATGACCATCACTGGAAAAACAATTGCTGAAACATTAAAAGACATTCCTTCAGTTCCTCGAGCTGATCAAGACGTGATCAAGACTTTAGCCAACCCTATTTATGCTCAAGGCCATCTTGCCATCCTGAAAGGCAACATCTCTCCAGAGGGTTGCGTGGCAAAAATCACCGGTCTTAAGAACCCAAGTATCACAGGCCCAGCAAGAGTATTTGATTCCGAGGATGATGCTATGGCAGCAATCATGGTCAACAAGATTAAAGCTGGTGATGTGATGGTGATTCGTTATGAAGGGCCTAAAGGTGGTCCTGGTATGCGCGAAATGCTAGCCCCTACCTCAGCATTGGTGGGTCAAGGTTTGGGTGAATCAGTGGGTCTTATCACAGACGGTCGCTTCTCAGGTGGCACTTGGGGTATGGTGGTTGGCCACGTAGCGCCTGAGGCATATGTGGGCGGCACGATTGCCTTGATTCAAGAAGGTGATTCGATCACGATTGATGCCCACAAGCTATTGATACAACTAAACGTCAGTGATGAAGAGATTGCTAAGCGTCGCGCAGCATGGAAGCAACCTAAGCCACGTTATACCCGCGGTGTATTAGCCAAGTATGCACGTCTTGCCAGTTCTGCAAGCAAAGGTGCCGTGACTGATCTAAACTTAGATTAAGTACTGATCAATAATTTCCTCAAGAACTGAGGGCAAGAAAAAGGCCGCACACAGTGCGGCCTTTTTACTGAGAAAAAAATCGATCAATGATGTTTTGAATGATCATGACCTGGTTCACCATGAGCCGGGTAACCACCAATCTTGAATTTAACTTCAACCTCACCTGCTTTTTCAAACTTAAGTTTGACAGGCACCGATAAACCAGGCTTCAACTGGCTCTTCAAATCAATGAACATCAAGTGCAAGCCGCCTGGTTTTAATTCAACTGTGCTATTTGCAGGGATATCAATGGCCTTGACTTCACGCATTTTCATGACATTACCTTCCATGCTCATGGTGTGTAACTCCATGGTCTTGGAAGCGGGAGAAGATGCTGACAACAATCTATCAGCGCCACCCTTGTTTTCAATCTTCAGAAAACCACCACTCATTTTTTGAGCAGGCACGGTCGCTCTTGCTTGAGGGTTCTCAATCTTCAAATTACCCACCTTCACTTCGTTACCGCTTGCGAATACAGTCGTTGCAATAAAAGCTGATGCAATAAATACAGAACTAAGTACTTTTTTCATTTATATCTCCTAAATTAATTTAATACTTTAAGCAGAGGTTACTCAAATATTAACCGAAAACATTCAATCAATGATGATGACCAACCTTGACTTCACCCTTGAACATAGAAAACATTTTTCTATGCTTAGGAGCCAGCCTTGATTCAGCATTCATTAATTGCTTTGATAACTGAATGGCAATCTGCTGAGACATGCCAGTCTTTTCGAGCACATTAACCTCCGTCAACCCATCGCCGCCGCATAGCGCAATAGACCATTTACCATGATGTCGAATAAGTAGAGCTCGCCCACCAGAATCAACCTGAATCCAACTGGCTAGAGCGTGATCTCCAACAATGGCAATGGGAGCAACAGATAAAGGTGCGTGAGGTTTATCAAACTGACTTCTCATTAATTGCCGGATTTTCTCTTGATCAGAAGACTGAGCAAAAGCAAGCTGAACACAGAGAAACATCAGCGCTGCAATTTTCAATAAAAATCTCATAGGGCCTTTAAAAGCTAAGCCCCATCATGTGATGGGGCCTTCACTCAATTAATCAAGTGCAATTGTTGCTTTCAACCAAGCGGTGCGGCCAGGTTCATTAACGCGGGTAGTTTGAGTATAACCAGCCACATTAGCACCTGCTCGACTAATAAACTCAGCATATGCTTTATCAAAGACGTTATCAACACCAGCTGCAATCAAGGTCTTTTTATTAGGCTTATATCCGGCATTTAGAGAGAAGATTCCAAATCCACCTGATTTACCAACGTCCTGCCCAGAAATATTACCTTGACCAACAGCGACCTCATCCTTTGGTGCAACCAATCTTAGCAATGCGCCATATGAATGTTTTTTATCATCATAGGCAAGTGCCAATCTACCCTCCAACGGTGGCAATTGAGCTAAAGGCAAACCATCAGTATCATTTTTACCTTTTACATAAGCAATGCTTGAATTAAATTTAATAAGATTATTTAAAGCATAACTACTTGTCAATTCAACGCCATGTGTTTGAGCGTCAATGTTTCTTGAAGATGGTGTTCTATACATCCCAGATACATAATCAGGAGTAGTTCTTGCATCAACAAGAATGAAATCTTTTATTTGGTTATAAAAGAATGATGCTCCTGCCTCAAACCCAGATGACTTATGAATTAAACCTGCATCAAGCTGATAAGTTTTTTCTGTTTTTGTAGACTGCAAAGCGCTATGAGTATTTGTCATCATGGCAGCACCAGGATTAGCAGATCCATCTCTTCTATTTGATATTAACTCCCAATAATCAGGCATACGCTCGGACCTGCCAATACCAATAAATGAATTTGTATTTTGAAGACCAGATAATTGACTTTCCAATCTAGCAAAACCACTATTAGTTAACTCCGTTCTGGTTTGACCAGCAGTATCAGAACTCATAGATGAACGCTTATCTATAACACTCCAATAATCACCTCGATATCCAGCAATAAATTTTTTACCATTATTTAATTCTTCCGTAATTTCTGCGAATAACGCAGTATTTTTAAATTCTGAATCTTCAGTGATGGCAATAGCACCCATACCTGGCATATTGCCTCCATGGGTCGATTGAGAATAATCAAGTCCAACCTTGGCTTTTGTTGTGGCTCTTAAATTTAAATCTGAAGTTAGCCTCGCAGCATTTGTATCATGAGTTACATCCATATAGCTGGATGGATTACCCCTCATAGACTCAGACATAGTATGAAAAATAGTATTTCTTGAAACTTGGAACTCAACTTTTTCAACCAAGTCAGAAACATTCTTAATTTGACCTTTGGCTGCAACGTTTTCTCTTAAGAATTTAGTGCCATCCATCGTTCTATCAGCGTAAGCCGCATATCCATTACTTCTGCCTGCGGATAGTTCAAACCGCTTATTGTTGTCAGGTGTTACACCGACCGAAGATGAGGCACTATAGCGATGGTATTTGGAATGAACTTCAGTACCATTACCGTCTTTGTAGTTATCTGATTTTGAATTTGAACCTGTGAATGTAGCGAAGTAATCTTTGTTGCCAAGATTAGCATCGACCACTTCGTCATGACGACCAAAGCTACCCACCAAACCTGATGCGTGAACATCATATCCGGGCTTGTCATAGGTCTTTTGCTCTTTTTCAAAACGCACCGTGGCGGCTGAACCATGCCCCGGGTAAAGAACTGTTTGAGGACCTTTCACAATTGTTACTTTGTCGTAAATTTCGGGGAAAATATAGGCTGTTGGCGCATCCATGCGCTGACCACATCCACCAAAGATATTTTGATCATCAGCCAAGATATTCACGCGTGAACCACCCATACCGCGGAAGTTTGGCTCACCATCTGTACCAGCTTTACGCATGACGCTAAAACCTGGGACTGATTTCAAAAAGTCAGCGCCATCATGTGCTGGCAAAGGCTGACGAGGAACCTTTGGATCCAATTCAATCGTGGTTGGTGTAGTCATTGGTGCAGATGTCACGACCACATCGTTTAATACAGCTTCTGTTGAAAAAGCATTGGTCATCATCATGGATGCAACCATTGCGATTGGGGTTAGTTTCATTAACTTCATAGCTTTCCTTATGTAAAAAATTATTTTTTAAGACGATCTTTAACAATCACCACGAGACCAAGAATCACCACTACAAAGTAGATGCTCCATAGAGTCGTTGAACTGAATATTTCTGGCATTTACATTTCTCACGATCAAGCAGCCGTGGCCACAAAAGATTGGTTAGAGAAAGTGAATTGATTTCTAACATTGCCTCTCACGCCTTGAACAGGCACAAGAACGCCCTGTTTTCTGAGGCTGGCAATGCAACGACACACGGTCTCAATGGTTAAATCAGTGATGTCGGCAGTTTCTTTTAAAGGCGGTAAAGCGATATTGCTTGAAGTGCCTGCTTGACCTTTGTAACTGACCAATTGAATGAATTTCATAATTCTTTCCATGGCCAAGCCGCAACGCAAAGAAACCACATCAGACTGACGTAAACTGGATTTAATCAGTTGCTCTGCCAATGCTTCAGCCAGTGAATCTGTCGGTCGCTGCCAGGCCATTAATTCAGCATCTGTCAAGGCATGCGCCTGAAATGCGTAAGGTTTGCGAAGCAATACCTCGGCACCCACTAAATCATCGGCGATGGCTAAATTCGCTAAAACTGATTTATGACTTGCTTGAGCATGATCTAGACGAATCGTCCCCGATATCACCTGATAAGCAGGCCCCAATTGACCTGATGAATAGATTAAATCTCCCGCCTTAAAACGTATGGTTTTTTCTATGATGAACTCGCATTGAATCTGTTTTGAATGCGCGTGCGCATTCCAATACCGAGCAACTAAAGATAGTTGCCGACCTTAAGAATCAAACGAGTGAGGGAGGAGCCCTAGAGGGAAGTGCAACCCAAGCAAATAAAGGCTTAGGTGACTGATAGAAAAGTTGAGGGTAAATATTACTGTTCACAGGCTTTGCAAATGAAAGCTCGTGATTTAATGGAAGTACGAAGTTGACATGAACCACACACAAAGGGCAATGGCCATTTGCCTGAGCTGGCTCATCAGCATCGCTGGCATCAATGACCTGGGTCATTTGGATGCCTGTGGTGGTACATACTTCAATGGATATGCCCTGACCATTCTGAGCCAATGACACCGCTTGAGAAACTGTAGGCGCAACAGAACTCATCAAAATCGCAATGATTGCAATCCAGTGTGCCAAGTGACGTTTAAATAA
>JBEIOY010000174.1:0-2890 GCA_040377355.1 Burkholderiaceae bacterium
CAAAAAATTGATGATGTTGAGGTTGATTGTCATCAGTTGATGATGTCTGCAACACCCATACCAAGAACTCTGGCGATGACTTTTTATGCTGATTTAGAGGTGTCTGTCATCAATGAATTGCCGCCTGGCAGAACTCCAATCGTCACCAAGTTAGTTAAAAATGAACGTCGCCAAGAGTTGGTCTTGGGTTTGGTGTCTGAATTAAGCAAGGGGCGCCAAGTGTATTGGGTTTGTCCTTTGATTGAAGAGTCCGAGGTCTTGCAACTAAAAACAGCGGTGGAAACTCATGCAGCACTACAAGAAGCTTTGCCTGAGGTCGCTATTGGCTTGGTGCATGGCCGTTTAAAAGGGTCTGAAAAAAATGCTGTAATGCAAGCATTTGCGGCTGGTGATATTCAAGTTTTAGTCGCTACAACGGTGATTGAAGTTGGGGTTGATGTGCCGAACGCTTCTCTGATGATTATTGAGCATGCAGAAAGATTTGGTTATTCGCAACTTCATCAATTAAGAGGTCGAGTCGGACGAGGTTCTGCAGAGTCGGTGTGTATTTTGTTGTACGGCCCTGAGCTATCAATGGCTGCAAAAGAGCGTTTGCAGACCCTCAAAGAAACTCAAGATGGCTTTGTGATTGCTGAACGAGATTTAGCATTACGCGGACCAGGTGAATTGCTGGGCTCAAAACAATCGGGCGATGCGATGTTGCGCTTCATCGATTTGCAAAAAGAATCCTGGTTGATTGAAAAAACTCAGGAGTTGGCCAAACAACTGCTGATCAATTATCCCGATGTTGCCCAACAACACCTATCGCGTTGGTTAGGTAATCGTGCCGAATACCTAAAAGCTTGATATCCTCTCTGTATGACACTCACAGAACTTAGATATATTGTTGCCGTTGCCAGAGAGCGCCACTTTGGCCGAGCTGCGGAAGCTTGCTTTGTTTCTCAGCCAACTCTATCGGTTGCGATTAAAAAGTTAGAAGATGAGCTGAATGTCCAGATTTTTGAGCGCTCTGGCTCAGAGTTAACAATCACTGCCTTGGGTCAGACAATCATTCATCAGGCTCAAAAGGTATTAGATGAAGCTCAAGTCATCAAGCACCTGGCTCAACATGGCCAAGATCCTTTATCGGGGCCCGTGCGTTTGGGGACCATCTACACAATCGCCCCTTATTTGTTGCCAAAGTTGATTGCCAAGAGTCGTCAGGTTTTACCGCAGATGCCTTTGTACCTTCAAGAAAATTTCACTACAAAGCTTCTAGAGCTTTTAAAGCAGGGTGATATCGATGCTGCCGTCATGGCGGATACATTTCCGCACAGCGGTCTTGAGGTTTTACCTCTTTATGAAGAAGGTTTCATGGTGGCAGTTCCTCATGGACATCCATGGGGAACTTTATCAATCATTCAGCATAATGAATTGCAGTCACAAAAAACATTGCTCTTGGGTGAAGGCCATTGCTTCAGGGATCAAGTGTTAGATATTTGTCCTGATATGCAAAAAAATCAAAAAGATGGAGACATCAGTTCGTTTGAAGGATCTTCTTTAGAAACCATCAGGCAGATGGTCGCTGGTGGCATTGGTATTAGCATCATGCCAATCACATCGATTGCTGATGATGCTAATACCCATGGCTTGATACGTTACATTCCATTTGCTAACCCGATTCCTAAGCGTCGCGTGGTCTTAGCTTGGCGCAAAAGTTATGCCAGAACAAAAGCCATGCACGCCTTGGCGGATGCGATTAAATCGTCTGGCATGACAGGGGTGGATTTCTTGTAATGTCTTCAAGGTCGTCTGATTATTTAGCGCTGATTCGATTTGATAAGCCCATTGGTACTTTATTGGTCTTATGGCCAACCTTATGGGGTTTGTGGGTGGCATCTTCTGGTGAGCCAAAAATATCTCATCTGATTATTTTTGTTTTGGGTTGCTTCTTGATGAGAAGTGCTGGATGTGCAATTAATGACTTTGCTGACAGAGACTTTGATAAGCATGTTTCAAGAACTCAAGATCGTCCTCTCACCGCTGGACGAATCAAACCTGTAGAAGCGCTGATCATTGCTGCAGTCCTTGCGATCATGGCATTTATCTTGATACTGCCATTAAATACATTTACAAAGCTTTTATCTTTTCCCGCATTGGTTATTGCGATTATTTACCCATTCACAAAAAGATTTTTCTCTATCCCCCAAGCTATTTTAGGTATAGCCTTTTCATTCGGTATTCCCATGGCGTTTGCGGCAGTCTTAAACGAGATACCTTCATACGCATGGTTGTTGGTGCTTGCAAACATCGCATGGGCAATTGCCTACGATACGGCCTATGCCATGGTTGATAGAGAAGATGATTTACGCTTAGGCATTAAAACGTCTGCTATTACATTTGGTCAATACGATGTATTGACCATTTGCATTTGTTATGGCGTTTGCCTATTCAGCTTTGCTGTTGTCGGATGGCTTTTAGTATTTCCTACAATCTTTTGGATTTTTTTAGGATTGGCCTTTTTGCTGGCTATTTATTATTTCCAATTGATCAAAGATCGTCAGAAGGAAAAGTGCTTTTTAGCATTTAGAAGAAATAATTGGTTTGGCATGAGCTTATTCTTAGCCATTGCCTTTGCCTATTAGCATCTGAAAATAACAAAACTCCAAATTACTGTTTACTGAATTCTTCGCCCATGGCTTCACTGCGATCGCTGGCTGCTGCAACTGCTTTCATCATGATTTGTGCCCAAGACTCTTGCTCAAGAACTGTCAGTGCTGCATAGGTGGTGCCACCTTTTGAAGTAACACGCTCCCTCAGGGTCGCAGGCGACTCTGAAGATTGAGCCGCAAGCTTGGCCGCACCCTGCAACGTTTGTATTGCTAGAAGACGAGCTTGCTCTTGTGAAAGA
>JBEIOY010000104.1:0-5248 GCA_040377355.1 Burkholderiaceae bacterium
CCGTACTCTAGAGCACGAATGAAGTCTGCGTCAAAGTACATTGCTTCTTCGTCGCCAGCTTCTTTTTGAGCAACTTGCGCATGAAAACGAGCAGCTTGATCTTCTGCATCATTTAACTCAGAGAAACCATTGGCAATTTCACGGCCTGTGATGAATAACTCAAAGCGTTCTGTGATACCTGGTCTTGTGTCAGATTCTCTGGCCAATGGACTGACTTCAATTGGGTAGTCAATGATGTAAGTTGGTTCCCAAAGATGTTCTTCAGCAGTTGCCTCAAACAGGGACAACTGAAGTGCACCAAGACCAGCGTTTTTGAGTGTTGGCCCATTGATATCTTCACCTGACTTTTTAAGCTCTTGACGCACGAATTCTTTATCTTCTAATTGAGATGCGGTGTATTGTTTTTTCGATAAGGGCGCATACTTAAGAATCGCTTCAGCAATGGTCAAGCGTTGGAATGGCTTTGATAAATCCAAGGGCTTACCTTGGTAAGTTAGATTTGCCGTGCCTTGTGCATCAATCGCCGCTGCTCTAATGAGTTCTTCTGTAAAGGTCATGAGCCACTTGTAATCAGTGTAGGCTGCATAGAACTCCATCATCGTGAATTCTGGGTTGTGTCTTGGGCTCACACCTTCATTGCGGAAGTTTCTATTAACTTCAAAGACACGCTCAAAACCGCCAACCACCAAACGCTTTAAGTAAAGTTCTGGAGCGATGCGCAGATACATTTCCATGTCCAAAGCATTGTGGTGAGTGATGAATGGTTTTGCTGTAGCACCACCTGGAATTGGATGAAGCATCGGCGTTTCAACTTCCATGAATCCCGCATCTTGCATGTGATGACGTATTGAAGACATCGCTTTGCTGCGAGCCAAGAAGGTTTGACGTGTTTCTGGAGAAACAATCAAATCAACGTAGCGTTGACGGTATTTCATCTCTTGATCTGAAAGACCGTGGAATTTGTCTGGAAGAGGGCGCAGAGATTTTGACAAAAGACGCAAATCTTTTACCAAGATCGATAGTTCACCTTTATTGGTTTTGAAGATAACACCTTCTGTAGCGATGAAGTCACCCATGTCCCAATGTTTGAAAGCATTGTGAGCATCCACACCTGCATCAGCATCGTTGATATAAAACTGAATCTGACCCGTGCGATCTTGGACAGTCGCAAAGCTGGCTTTGCCCATTACGCGCTTGAGCATCATTCGACCGGCTACTTTGACCGTGATATTTTTTTCGGCCAGTTGCTCTTTACTGATTTCACCATAGCGCTCATGTAAATCAGCAGCATGGTGCGTGGGCACAAAATCATTAGGAAATGCCACACCATTTTTGCGCAGCTGAGCTAATTTTTCGCGACGTTCTGCAATGATGTGATTTTCATCGACGATGGGCGTTTGTTCTTCTTGACTCATGATGTTTTCGCTAATAGTTAAATAGTGATAATGATTGATTAATGGCGGTAATTAAACACCTTGTTTTAAGCTGGCTTCAATGAATGGATCTAAGTCGCCGTCTAAAACTTTTTGTGTATTGGATATTTCTACGTTGGTACGAAGATCTTTGATGCGACTCTGATCTAAAACATAAGATCTAATTTGATGACCCCAGCCCACATCGCTCTTGGTGGCTTCTAACTTGTCTTGTTCTGCTTGGCGTTTACGCAACTCATGCTCGTAAAGACGAGACTTCAACATCGACATGGCTTCAGCACGGTTTTTATGCTGACTTCGATCATTTTGACACTGCACCACAATACCTGTTGGTACGTGGGTCAAACGAACTGCAGAATCTGTTTTATTGATGTGCTGTCCGCCAGCACCAGATGCACGGTAGGTATCGGTACGGATATCGGCTGGATTGATATCAATCTCAATCGAGTCATCTACTTCTGGGTAAACAAACACACTCGTGAATGAGGTGTGACGACCATTGGCAGAGTCAAAGGGTGATTTGCGTACCAGACGATGCACGCCAGTCTCTGTTCTTAAATGGCCATAAGCGTATTCACCGTCAATTTTGATTGTGGCGCTTTTAATACCGGCCACATCGCCATCAGATACTTCCAGAACTTCAGCTTTAAAGCCCTTGCGCTCACAGTAACGAAGATATTGTCGCAGTAGCATGCTGGCCCAATCGCAGGCCTCGGTTCCGCCGGCACCCGATTGAATGTCAATGAAACATGAGCTTGGATCCATTGGATTACTGAACATGCGTCGGAATTCAAGTCCTTCGACTTGCTGGCGCATGCCATCCGTATCCGATTCAATAGATAGAATTGTGTCAAAGTCACCTTCTTCTTTGGCCATGTCAAATAACTCTTGGCTTGAGGTGATGTTATCCGTCAGAAAGTTAAGCGTTCCTACGACACCATCTAAAAGTTTCTTTTCTTTACCCAAGGCTTGGGCTTGCTTTGGATCGTCCCAAATTTTGGGATCTTCGAGTGTTTGATTAACTTCGACTAAACGTTCTGCTTTGTTATCGACGTCAAAGATACCTCCGAAGCTCAATCGTACGAGTACGCAGGTCTTCGAGGGTGTTGCTGATGAGATTTAATTGTTCGGCTTCCATGGTCGACAATTATAAGGGTTCATCGAGAGCTTCGATGTGTAATTGCGCTCTGGCAACCCCTTGATAATGATCAGTAACGACCCGATACGCTAATCTGGCTGGGTTTGGCAGGGTTGCATTTCTGGAAAACCAAATGCCGTTGAAGGATTTTGGATGGCTTGAACCATTGGAATTAATGGCTTTTAATTGAACCCGAAGGTGTTTTTCTTGAATCAGGGTTTGAGTTAACACCTCAAACTCACCGACAAATACTGGGGCAGGGAATCCTTGGCCCCAAACTTCATTGGCCAGAATGGTGCCTAGCTCTGGGTCAATACATTCTGGATCGAGACTTCCATCATGGGCCAATTGTCGTTGGAGTACCTCTGGAGTCATCAAGTTTTGAGCTACTTCTTCAAAGCAAGCCTTGAATCTTTCAAAAGAATCTTCCTGAATGGTTAAACCTGCTGCCATTGCGTGACCGCCAAACTTCAAAATGAGATCTGGATGCCTTTTTGAAACTAAATCCAAGGCATCCCTTAAATGAAATCCCTGTATGGACCTACCAGAGCCTTTGAGAACTCTCTGTCCAGATTCTTCACCTGGGGCAAAAATCAGTGTGGGGCGATGGAATTTTTCTTTTAATCTTGATGCAACGATGCCAATCACACCTTGATGCCATGATTGATTGACCATGCACAAAGTGGCTTGGTCGCCAACCTGAATATCTACCAAACTAGCCAAAGCAGTTTCTTGCATTCCTGCTTCGATGGTTCTACGTTCACGATTCATGCGATCAAGCTCGTGAGCCAAGCGCAATGCATCCTCATGAGATTCTGAAAGCAAACATTGAATGCCCAAAGACATGTCTGCCAATCTACCTGCGGCATTAAGGCGGGGCCCTAGAGTAAATCCAAGATCAAACGAGCTGGCGCGATTTGGATCTTTTCCGGCAGCAATATAAAGAGCCCGAATACCCGCTTGCATTTGCCCACTTTTAATTCTTTTGATGCCGTTTGAAACCAAAATACGATTATTTCTATCTAAAGAAGCAACATCAGCGACCGTGCCCAGTGCGACTAAATCTAAAAGATTTTCTAGGCGTGGTTGAGTTTCTGCAGAGAACGCGCCTCGAGTACGAAACTCAGCACGCAGTGCAATCAATAAATAAAACATCACACCGACTCCGGCGAGTGCTTTACTCGGGAAAGTGCAATCAGATTGATTGGGATTCACAATCCAAGCGGCTTTTGGTAATTGATCGGCAGGTAAGTGATGATCTGTGACCAATACTTCAATACCCAATTGCTGTGCTCTTTCAACGCCGGCAATACTAGCAATGCCGTTATCAACGGTGATCAAAATATCTGGTTTTTCAGAAAGACCAGCAACCAAATCCACCACCTCTGGTGTTAGGCCATATCCTAAAGTGAAGCGATTAGGGACAAAATAATCAATCTTGATATTCCAAGGCGCACCAAGTGCTCGCAAACCTTTCAGACCAACAGCGCAAGCAGTTGCTCCATCACAATCATAGTCAGCAACAATCAGTAATTTTTTACCTGCTTCAATTGCATCAGCCAAATACTTTGCGGCCAACTCACAATTTTTAAGTTGTGCAGGCGGTATCAGATTTTTTAGTTCTAGCAAAAGTTCTTCTGGCTTTTCAACGCCGCGAGCAGCAAATAATTTTGCCAATACTGGATGAGTGCCGCTTTGTTCAAGCCAAGCGGCATTTTTTTCAGAATAATTGCGCTCTTTGAATTGAATTGTCATGTGCGAAGCATATCTTGAAGTGAGGCGATAACTGGTTTTTTCCAAAGCATAAAACCTTTTTTCGGCAGCTGTTCAATGGTGATCGTTCGCGATCTTTCTTGACCTTCTGGGAAGTCAATTAATTCAATTTCTTTGATTTGATGATTGATCAAGGTCTCATTCGCTTTTTGCCAAATATCATTTAACTCTGGATCAGAGGCTGATAGCAATGAAATCGTGTCGCTCAAATTTAATTCATTCAGTGAAGTGGCATGAGGCTTCTTCAGATGAGATGCCAGCAAGTTCAGGCAACCATCAGAACTGTGCCATTGTTTCGCCTGTAATAGTCTTTCATCAGGGTTGATGTCAGCCAGCTTACCATTGCCGCTGATCCATATTGAATTGATGCTGAGCATGCCTTCGGCTTGTCTTGCTTCATTGACTGGGTGGTTGAACCAAATCATCTGAATCTCGTTTTGCCATTTGCGCCATTGACGAGCAACGCCCTCAATGGATGTATCTGAGGGCATCCAATGATCAATGTTTCTTCCTTCTGCTTGAGCAGTGCTAACAGTTGATAAGCTCTCAAGAGCTGTGGATTCAATGAACCATTTATGAGGCATACTGCGATGAGTGACGTTACTCATCTCAGCAAAAATATCCTTCACTGAATCAAAAAGAGCGTCAGCCTCTGATGATTGAATGTCTAATATTTGAGTACTCGTTAAAACCAAGTGGTCTCTGGCTGCGTGTATGTGAATTGGTTCAATACGAGCAATACATGTATCTGAGTGAACAGTAACCCCATTCGATTGGAGTTCCAGGGGTGCGCTGGCATTCTGACTGCCCAGCAAAAACTTTTCATAGGGCAGACCACGATCAAATGATTCTTGATCTTGGTTGTCGGCAATAACGAGGGTGTATTTCATAACCTTGATTTTAG
>JBEIOY010000061.1:0-7643 GCA_040377355.1 Burkholderiaceae bacterium
AAAAAATACTACACGCACAGTGGCTATCCTGGCGGCATCTACGAAACTAACTTCGACAAGATGCAAGCTCGTTTCCCTGGTCGTGCTCTCGAGAAGGCTGTTAAGGGCATGTTGCCTAAAGGCCCACTTGGCTATGCAATGATCAAGAAATTGAAAGTTTATGCAGAAGCTGACCACCCACACGCGGCTCAACAGCCAAGCGTTCTTGAGATCTAAGGAGCCGATATGATTGGAAACTGGAACTATGGTACTGGCCGTCGTAAGAGCTCAGTAGCCCGCGTATTCATCAAGGCTGGTAAAGGTGAAATTCTTGTAAACGGCAAGCCAATTGCTGAATACTTTGCTCGTGAAACATCACGTATGATTGTTCGTCAGCCGCTAGAGCTAACTAACCACGGTACAACTTTTGACATCAAAGTCAACGTGTCAGGTGGTGGTGAAACTGGTCAAGCTGGTGCAGTTCGTCACGGTGTAACACGTGCATTGATCGACTACGATGCAGCTTTGAAGCCAACGCTTTCAAAAGCTGGTTTTGTTACTCGCGATGCCCGTGAAGTTGAGCGTAAAAAAGTTGGTTTGCATGGCGCGCGTCGTCGCAAACAGTTCAGCAAGCGTTAATTTTTTTTGCTGTTCTACGAAAAGCCGCGCACTGCGCGGCTTTTTCTTTTCTACAATAGAGATATTGGAGGATTTAAATGATTAAAGTTGGCATAGTAGGTGGAACAGGCTATACAGGCGTTGAGTTACTGCGCTTGTTATCTCAGCACCCAGGGGTTCAACTAACGGCTATCACGTCCCGTAAAGAGGCTGGAATGCCTGTTGCTGAAATGTTCCCTTCCTTAAGGGGTAGGGTCAACCTTTGCTTTTCTAAGCCAGAAGATGCCAAGCTCACTGAATGTGATGCAGTTTTCTTTGCAACACCTCATGGGGTTGCTATGGCGCAAGCCAAAGAGCTTTTGGCGGCGGGCGTCAAGATATTAGATTTGGCAGCAGACTTTCGTCTTAAAGATACCGCTGAATTTGAAAAATGGTACGGCATACCTCATGCGTGCCCAGAGATTCTTGCTGAGGCGGTTTATGGTTTGGCGGAGATCAATCGTGAAGCGATTAAAAAAGCCAGGGTGATTGGTTTGGCAGGTTGCTATCCAACCTCAGTCCAGTTGGGATTTGCACCCTTGATTTCATCAAAATCAACAGGCGGAAAAAGTTTGATTGATTTGAATGGCTTGATCTCTGATTCAAAATCGGGTGTTTCAGGCGCTGGGCGCAAGGCAGAGATTGGTACTTTGATGGCTGAAGCAAGCGATAACTTCAAGGCTTATGGCGTGAAGGGTCACAGACATCATCCTGAGATTTGTCAGGGCTTATCAGCCATTGCTGGTGGCAAATCTGTGGGATTGACGTTTGTGCCTCATCTGACGCCAATGATCAGGGGCATTCATTCGACCTTGTATGCCCGCATTCTTCCTGACGGAAAAGATATTGATTATCAAAGTCTTTTTGAGAAGTTTTATGAGGGTGAGCCTTTTGTTGATGTGATGCCAGCTGGCAGCACCCCTGAGACAAGATCAGTAAGAGGCAGCAATGCCTTGAGAATTGCTGTCCACCGTCCACAAGGCGGCGATACCTTGGTTATCTTGGTGGTTGAAGATAATTTGGTCAAAGGGGCTTCTGGCCAAGGGGTTCAGTGTTTGAATCTGATGTTTGGTTTGCCGGAAAATACTGGGTTAACTCATATTGCCCTGTTACCATAAAGCCCTACAGCAATTGTTGGCATTGAAGTCTACAATAGAACTAATGTATTAAAAGGAGTCCATGATGAGCGCGACACAAACAACACAAAGTACCGAAAATTTAGAGCCACCAATGCCGTTGGTTTTTACTGACAGTGCCGTGGCTAAAGTAGCCGATTTGATCGCTGAAGAAGGCAACCCAGATTTGAAATTGCGCGTATTTGTGCAAGGCGGTGGTTGCTCAGGTTTTCAGTATGGCTTCACATTTGATGAAGCTGTGAATGAAGACGACACATTGGTGACCAAAGATAACGTGACATTGTTGATTGATTCAATGAGCTTCCAGTATTTGGTAGGCGCAGAGATTGATTACAAAGAAGATATCAATGGTTCACAGTTTGTGATTAAGAACCCTAATGCCACAACAACTTGTGGTTGCGGATCTTCTTTCTCAGCTTAATTAATTAAGCAGGGTAGTGCGCACCAAGCATGCGCAAACCTTTAGCACCAGTCACAGCCGGCAAATTTGCTGGCTGTTTTCTTTGGTGCGCCCAAGCTAGCCAAGCAAAGGCAGCCGCCTCAACGGTTTGAGGATCAATACCTCTAACGGCCGTACTTTGAATTTTTTCTTGAGGTATCCAGGCGCAAGCATTTTTTAAATGCGCGATGAGGTAATTATTTTTGATACCACCACCACAAATCAACAGCCACTTTGTTTTGGGGCCATGTTGCTTTAAAGCATGAGCGATTGAGTAAACTGTGAGCGCCAGAAGGGTTGCCTGAATATCTTCTGGTTTTTGATTAGAGCAAGCGGAGGTTGTTAAGTGATGCTTTAGCCAATTGGGATTAAATAAATCTCTACCCGTGCTTTTTGGCGGAGCTTTTTTGAAGTAGTCATCACTGAGCATGCTATCTAAAAGTTTTTCAATGACCTGACCTTTGGCGGCCCATTGACCATCATCATCAAAAGATTGACCAAGTGATTGTTTGATCCAGTGGTCCATCAGCACATTGCCCGGACCACAATCAAAGCCAATTATATTTTCTGGGGAGTTTGCGGGTATGAGGCTTAGATTAGCAATGCCACCTATATTCAGAATGGCTAAATCTTCCTTGGACCCAAACTGTGCTGCATGGAAAGCTGGTACCAAGGGGGCACCTTGACCACCCGCTGCAATATCTCGACTGCGAAAATCAGCGATCACGTCAATACCAGTCAGTTCTGCCAGTAGGGCAGGGTTCAGTGATTGTTTGGTATACCCAATACCATCATGTGCCTGAGGTTGGTGACGAATAGTTTGACCATGGGCGCCAATAGCGCGAATATCTGAGGGCTGAAGCTTTGCTTCCTCAAGTATTGCAATACAAGCCAAATGGTAATGCTGGGCCAATTGATTGGCAGCCAGAGCTTCTTTGTGAAGCTCATTCTGGCTAGGCGCCTGAAGATCAAAATAAGTGTTTTTGAGGGTTTTTTCAAAAGGAACATCTTTGTGGCATAAAACAGCGGTCTGCCCGTCATCGGAAATTTCTGCTAAAACAGCATCAATGCCATCCATGCTGGTTCCGGACATAATGCCAATATAGTAATTCTTCATAGGGTTGACTCTTAAGTGATGCGACAATGATGCTCTAAGAAATTAATGTAACCGATAGATTATGTCTTTAGCTAACGAGAATAAAACAGAACAAGTTAAATATCCAATCACGGACCGTGTTTTGGAGGCCATGGAGGTCTCAAAACGTGGCTGTAATGAATTATTGGTTGAGACGGAGTGGTTGGCCAAGTTAGCCCGCAGTGAGGCCACCAAGACCCCTTTAAGGATCAAATTAGGCTTAGATCCAACAGCGCCAGATATTCATTTGGGCCATACCGTTGTTTTGAACAAAATGCGCCAATTACAAGATTTAGGCCATACGGTTATTTTCTTAATTGGCGACTTCACCAGCATGATTGGCGACCCGTCAGGCAGAAATGCAACGCGCCCTCCTTTGACCAAAGAAGAAATCGCCATCAATGCTCAAACTTACTATCAACAAGCAAGCTTGGTTTTAGATCCAAGTAAAACTGAAGTGAGATACAACAGCGAGTGGTGTGATCCGCTGGGCGCCAGAGGCATGATTCAATTGGCAGCCAAATACACGGTTGCCCGCATGTTGGAGCGCGATGACTTTACCAAACGTTACAAGAATGGCATACCAATTTCTGTACATGAGTTTTTGTATCCCTTGATGCAAGGTTATGACTCAGTTGCCCTAAAAAGTGATTTGGAATTAGGCGGCACAGATCAAAAATTCAATTTGTTGGTTGGTCGTGAGCTACAAAAGGAATATGGTCAAGAAGCTCAATGTATTTTGACAATGCCTCTATTGGTTGGTACAGATGGCGTTGATAAGATGAGCAAGTCTAAAGATAACTACATTGGCATCAGTGAAGATTCAGGTGAAATGTTCGGTAAGTTGATGAGTATTTCTGATGAGTTGATGTGGAGTTATTTCACATTACTTTCTTTCAAACCGCTTGCTGAGATCGCCAAAATGAAACAAGAAGTTTTATCTGGTAGAAATCCTCGTGACTTTAAAGTGGCTTTGGCTCAAGAAATTGTGACGCGTTTTCATGATGCCGGCGCTTCTGAAAAAGCATTGGAAGATTTCAATCATCGCGCCAAAGGCGGGGTGCCGGATGATATTCCTGAGATCAGTTTAACGGGAGCGCCCATTGGTATTGGTCAGCTGCTCAAGCAAGCTAATTTAGCATCTAGTTCATCTGAGGCCTTGCGCAACGTTGAGCAAGGCGGGGTAAAGATCGATGGCGCCACTGTTTCTGATAAAGCGCTGAAAGTAGAAGCGGGAACATTTGTGGTGCAAGTGGGTAAACGTAAATTTGCCAAAATTACACTGTCTTAATTCATGACTGTTATTTATTTAATTCGCCACGGCGAAACCATGTGGAATCGCGAGAAGCGCTTGCAAGGTCATATAGATATTGGTTTGAATGAGATTGGCCATCAACAGGCTGAGCGCCTTGCAAAAAGTTTGGTTAACAAAAAAATCTCAGCTATCATTTCCAGTGATTTGAGTCGCGCGATTGATACAGCCAAACCAATTGCTCTTCATCATCAATTGGAGCTGAGTTTAGATCCAGCTTTAAGAGAAAGACATTATGGTGTGATGCAAGGCTTAAGCTATCAGGAAATTTTGGATCATCACCCCCAACATCATCAGGCTTGGAAAAAAAGAGATATCCATTTTCAGCCTGAAAATGGCGAAAGCTTGGCTCAATTTAATGACAGGGTGGTCACGGCCATTGCGTCTTGGGCCAAAAAATATGCCGGACAAGAAATTGCAATTGTTGCGCACGGTGGTGTGCTGGATTGCTTGAATCGCGCTGCTAGAAAAGTAGCTTTGGATGCGACCAGAGACTTTGAAGTATTGAATGCAAGCTTGAATACTCTGACGTATCAGAATGAACAGTTTGGTTTAGTTCATTGGGGTGACGTGAATCACCTGACGGATGACTGGAATCAGCCTAGTAAATCTTTGGACGAGGTCGACGGCAGCCCAAGGTGAGCATAGGCCAGCGGTGTGGCCACTCTGCCTCGTGGAGTTCTTTGTAAAAAACCTTGCTGTATCAAGTAGGGTTCAATCACATCTTCAATAGTTTCTCTCTCTTCGCTGATGGCTGATGCTAAGTTATCAACGCCAACTGGTCCGCCATCAAATTTATGCACGATGGCCTCAAGAAGTTTTCTGTCCATCACGTCAAAGCCAACGGCATCAACATCTAGCATCGATAAAGCCGCATCAGCAATGCCTTGAGAAATTTTTCCGTCTGCTTTGACTTCCGCATAGTCTCTCACGCGGCGTAGAAGACGATTGGCAATTCTAGGAGTGCCCCTTGAGCGTTTAGCAATCTCCAAAGCACCGCCATCATCTAGGCCAGCATTCAAAAGATTGGCCGAGCGCTTAACAATCATCGATAATTCTTCAATTGAATAAAACTCTAAGCGCGCAACAATACCAAAGCGATCACGAAGTGGGTTTGTGAGCATGCCTGCGCGCGTGGTTGCGCCAATGAGGGTGAATGGCTTGAGATCAAGCTTGACGCTTCTGGCAGCTGGACCATCGCCAATCATGATGTCAATGGCGTAATCTTCTAATGCTGGGTACAAGATTTCTTCTACTACTGGGGATAGTCGATGGATCTCATCAATGAATAAAACATCATTGGTTTCTAAGTTGGTCAGGAGTGCAGCCAGGTCGCCGGGACGATCCAAAACAGGGCCGCTGGTTTGACGAAGATTAACTCCCATCTCGCGGGCAATGATGTGTGCAAGTGTTGTCTTGCCAAGACCCGGTGGGCCAAATAGTAAGACATGATCAAGAGCTTCTTGGCGTTGTTTTGCAGCGGAGATAAAAATCTCTAGTTGTTCACGGGCTTTTTTCTGACCAACATATTCTTCAAGTTGTTTTGGGCGTAAAGCGCGCTCCAGTAAATTGTCATCGGTGCTGACAGCGGCTGTGACCAGTCGCTCTTCTTGAGGATCAAAGGATGGGGTGATGTCGTCAGTTTTAATTGCCATGAACAGAGTTTATAACTATTTCTGCTTTCACTTATGCTTTAGATAAGGCTTTGAGCGCCAACCTAATACCATCAGATACAGAGCTACCCGGACTAACTTGTTTAAGAGCAATCTGAGCTTCTTTATCGGAATAGCCCAGCGAGGTCAAAGCTTGCAGAATCTCAAGCTGGCTATCAATCTGTGGTGCTTGGCCTGTCAAGCCTATATCTGCACCAAATTTACCTTTGAGCTCTAAAAGCAAGCGCTCAGCTGTTTTTTTGCCAATGCCGGGAACTTTGGTCAGGCGCCCAGATTCTTGTAATGTGATGGCTTGAGCAAGTTCTTCGACACTCATTCCCGAAAGTAATGAAAGTGCGGTTCTTGCCCCCACGCCGCTGATTTTGATCAGCGCTCTGAAGGCTTCTCTTTCAGGCTCTGCTGCGAAGCCAAATAATTGTTGAGCATCTTCTCTGACAACAAAATGGGTCAGTAAAGTGACCTGCTGTCCCAATGATGGCATTTGATAGAGGGTGCTCATAGGAACATCAACTTCATAGCCAACACCATGGCAATCAATGATTAATCTGGGTGGGTTGTTGGCAATCAGGGTGCCTTGAATTCTTCCGATCATGTCGACATCTTAAGCTGATTAACGAAATTGGTGAAGACGTTCGTTGAGCTCTCGATGATGAGCGGCACAAATAGCGACTGCAAGAGCGTCTGAAGCATCTGTGCCGGCGATCTTATTGAGCTTAAGTAAGCGCTTGACCATTTCTTGAACTTGGTTTTTGCTAGCTCTGCCGGTACCTACGATGGCTTTTTTGACTTCAAGGGCGCTGAATTCAACCATGGGTAAACCATCTGAGACCAAAGAAGCGATTGCAGCTCCGCGAGCTTGACCCAACAGGAGAGTGGACCTTGGATTAACGTTCAGAAAGACTTGTTCCATTGATGCTGCATTGGGTTTGTACAACTCGACCACCTCACGAATACCTGCATAGAGTGTGGCCAATCTTTGTGGCACAGGTATTTCTGTGCCGCCAGTTTCAATCGTGCCAGATGCAATGTAATGAAGGCGTTGACCCTGTACTTCTATCACGCCAAAACCTGTGACGCGAAGTGCTGGGTCGATGCCTAAGATTCTCATTGATTAATGACGGAAATGGCGTGTGCCGGTGTAAACCATTGCAACACCACGTTCATCCGCAGCTGCAACCACTTCATCGTCACGCATGCTGCCGCCTGGTTGAATCACACAAGTAGCACCCGCATCCACAACCACATCTAAGCCGTCTCTGAATGGGAAGAAAGCATCACTGGCCACTGCAGAGTTTTGTAGAGTTAAGCCAGC
>JBEIOY010000123.1:0-4215 GCA_040377355.1 Burkholderiaceae bacterium
ATTGAGTTGATTCCTGAGTCAGATATTTATCTCACTCGTGATATTGATTTTAATCAGTCCAATATTCAGGCGTTTGATCAACAGGTCGCTGACTTTGTAAAAAATATGCGCATGGACATTGTGAGTCAGTTGATGCGTCGCTTGGCATCAATTAAGAAACTACCTACACAGCAAACTCCCTCGGAGTCACAGCCAAAGAGTCGCTAAGCATGCAAAAGGCAGATGCTTTTGGCACACATTTAGCTCAAGCTAAAAAAACAGGACCACATCCTCTGTATGTCTTGTGTGGTGATGAGCCTTTGCTAGTGATGGAGTTACAAGACCAATTGCGCGTCATGGTGATTGCTCATGGGCACACTGAACGTGAAGTGATGATGCATGAAAAAGGTTTTGATTGGTCTGCGCTCATGAACGCAGGTCAAACCATGTCTTTGTTTGGAGACAAGCGTTATGTTGAGTTACGCATACCCACAGGCAAGCCTGGTCGTGATGGCTCTGATGCCATCAAACAGTTTTGTGCCCAAATAGATGAGCAAGTAAAAGAGAAAAGTTCGGTTGACACAGTGACCTGTATCTTTTTGCCAAGGGTGGATTTTCAGACGCAGAAATCAGCTTGGTTCACCGCTTTAGATGAATCTGCGATTGCGGTGCGCATTGATCCCATTGATAGAACTCACTTACCTAACTGGATTGCTGGTCGTTTGAAGCAGCAGAAGCAACAAGTTGAAGCTGGTGAGGCTGGGCAACGAGCCTTGCAGTTCATGGCCAATCAGATCGAGGGTAATTTGATTGCGGCTCACCAAGAGGTTCAGAAGTTAGGTTTGTTATATCCAGAAGGAACACTCACAGAAGAGAACATCCGTGACGCTGTTTTGAATGTTGCCAGATATGATGTTTTTCAACTGACCGAATCATTGTTGGCTGGAGATTTGGCACGCTTTAATCGCATGGTCGACGGCTTGGAGGGTGAGGGTGAGCCTTTGGTCTTGATTCTTTGGACGGTGACTGAAGAAGTGCGATTACTCAATCGACTGCGTCAGGCCGTTGATCGTGGCGACAATTTACAAATGCTCATGAAGATGAATCGTGTTTGGGGCAATAAAGAACGTTTGATTCCTCAAGCTTTACAAAGACTCAGCGCTGATCGTTTGCAAAAAGCGTTGATGGTGACGAGTGGTCTCGATAAACAATCCAAGGGTTTGCAAATCCGCAAAGGGGCAGGCCCGATTTTAGAAAAACTCCCAAGTGATCCATGGGATGGTTTGAGGATGTTGGGGCGCTTGTTTGTTTAATAGCTTATTTAGCTGAGTCGATACCAAGCGCCTCGCCCCTCACCATGTTTCACCAATCTACCATCCCGAATGAGTTTTCGAATATGCTCTTTGAGAGTATTTCTATTAGACCCAGTTGCTTGGATTGCTTCAGCCATGGTAACTCTTCCATGCTCGCGCGCAAGTTCAATGATAATCAACGCGTATCCCGGTAGTCGGGCCAGTACCAGATACTCTCTCTCAACTTTTTTCTCTAAACGCTGTACTTGTTCTGCAAGAGATTTTATGAAAAATATCAACCAAGGTTCCCAATGTGGCTTAGGCATCCTGATTGTGCCTTGTGTTTGTCGTAAAGCCAAGTAATAGGCTTCTTTATTTAATTCAATGATGCTTTCAAGTGAGCTATAGGGTACGTAGCCATAGCCTGCTTGAAGTAAAAGCAGGGTTGTTAGGGCGCGACTCAGACGACCATTGCCATCCTGAAATGGATGAATTTCTAAAAAAACAACAACAAATATTGCAATAACAATCAATGGGTGAAGTTGCTTGGTTTCCCGCATTTCTTGCACCCAATCAACTAACTCAGTCATCAAGCGCGGGGTATCAAATGGCGTTGCGGTATCAAAAACAATCCCTATTTGTTGTCCTTCCGCATTGAAGGCGGCAACGCTATTGGTATTGGTTTTGTAGTTGCCGCGATGCCATATGTCTTTTTCGCTATGCCGCAGCAGAATCTGATGTAACTGTTTGATATGATTTTCGCTGAATGGAATATTTATCCAAGAGCTAAAAATTAAATCCATGAGTTCGGCATAACCAGCTACTTCTTGCGTGTCGCGAGACTCAAAAGATTTAATTTCTAAATTTGAAAGTAATTTTTCAACTTCTCGATCTGAAAGTTTGCTGCCTTCAATGCGGGTAGAAGAACCAATGCTTTCAATGGTGGCGACTTTACGTAATGCCAAAAGTCTATCTGGCGCAAGCATTCCTAAAGCGCGCCAAGCCCCTTTGAATTCATCAATTTGACTGATGAAGTTCAAGAGCTCATTTTTGATGGCTAGGTCGTTGGTGTTAAACATTTTTTCAATTGTACACCCATTTATACACCCAATTACACCCATTAAATCGACTTTCACCCATTTTTACACCCAATTACACCCATTTATTTGGAAATTTAGTTATGAATAAACTTCTAATCAAGGATTTCATCCTCTCGCAACAGTTCTAGGCTATCTCATTGAAATTCCTGAAGAATTCAATAAAAGCCCTTATTTCAGTTAAAGTAATGCCTATGAGCACTCAAAAAGATACCCATTCAGACGCAATCGCCTTAATTGCCGGCATTGGTCAAAAAGCACGAGCAGCCTCCAGAGCGATGGCGCGCGCCAGCACGGCTTCTAAAAATGAGGCTTTGATTCATTTAGCAGGCTTGGTCAGAAAAAATGCAGGTCTACTTAAGACTGTTAATGCAAAGGATGTTGAGCGAGCCAAAGCCAATGGCCAAGATGCCGCCTTCATTGATCGTTTAACTATGACAGATAAAACCATCGCCACCATGGCTGAAGGTTTGGAGCAAATCGCCAAGTTGTCAGACCCAATTGGTGAAATGAGCAATGTTCGAAAAATGCCATCAGGTATTCAGGTGGGGCAAATGCGTGTGCCTTTGGGTGTGATTGGCATCATCTATGAATCTCGTCCTAATGTGACGATTGATGCTGCTGCTTTGTGCTTAAAGTCAGGCAACGCAACTATTTTGCGTGGCGGATCTGAAGCGATTGATTCAAACACGGCATTGGCCAAGTTGATTCAAGAGAGTTTGTCTTTGGCCGGCTTACCATCAGACGCAGTGCAAGTGGTTGAAACAACCGATCGTGCTGCCGTGGGCGCCATGATCACCATGAATGAATACATTGATGTGATCGTGCCACGTGGTGGCAAGAGTTTGATCGAGCGTTTGATGGCTGATGCGAGGGTGCCGATGATCAAGCACTTGGATGGTATTTGCCATACATATATCGATGTGTTGGCTGATCCTGTCAAGGCCATCAAGGTGTGTGATAACGCTAAAACCCAGCGCTACGCACCATGCAACACCATGGAAACATTGTTGGTGCATGAAGCTACGATCAAAGATTCTTTATTACCTTTGTGCAAGATTTATCAAGACAAAGGTGTTGAGTTGCGTGTTTGTAAAAAAACCAAAAAAGCTCTTGAAGCCGCTGGTGTTAAGAATTTAATTGATGCCACTGAGGAAGATTGGTCTACAGAGTATTTGGCACCAATCCTATCCATTAAAACTGTTAGCAATATGGATGAGGCGATGGAGCACATCAATCAGTATGGCAGTCACCATACTGATTGCATCATCACTGAAGACTATTCAGCGGGCATGCGTTTTTTAAGAGAAGTTGATAGCGCCAGCGTGATGATCAATGCCAGCTCTCGTTTTGCTGATGGCTTTGAATATGGCCTGGGTGCTGAGATTGGTATTTCAAATGATAAGTTACACGCCAGAGGACCGGTTGGTCTAGAAGGTTTGACTTCAATGAAATACATTGTGTTTGGACAGGGTGAAATCAGAACCTGAGTTAGAGCTTGATAGTCAAAGTAGTAGCGGTAGTAAAAATTAATATCAGAAATGTAAACCTAAAGGGATGGTTGAGATGAGTGATTCAGTGAATGTGGTGATGGGCAGTGCCTATTTATATGTGAAAGCGTTTCACATATTGTTTGTGGCTGCTTGGTTTGCCGGTTTGTTTTATTTGCCGCGCATTTATGTGAACATGGCCCAAGAAACCAATCCTCAAGTTTTAGAGCGCCTGTTAGGCATGTCTTATCGCTTATATCGCTTCATGACCATCTTGATGGTCCCCGCAATCGTTTTAGGTTTGATACTTTGGTTGTATTACGGTGTGGGCAAGGGTCCTGGCTCTGGTTGGATGCA
>JBEIOY010000088.1:0-6117 GCA_040377355.1 Burkholderiaceae bacterium
AGAGCGTGTTGAGGATATTGTTTTAAACCGTTTTACTGAAAAAGAAGGCAAGACCCCGACGGAACGTTTGTTAGAAATTGCAGACGAATACAAGGGTGGTGGTGCGCGCGCAGAAGAGACTTTGGCGTGGCGTGAGGGTTCTGTCAGGGAGCGTTTAACCCATGCCTTGGTGCATGGAGTGACATCGCACATTGTTGAAGACACTGAAGAAATGCGCCTTGAAATTTCAACAGCAGGCGGTCGCCCGATCGAGGTCATCGAAGGACCTTTGATGGACGGCATGAATGTGGTGGGTGATTTGTTCGGTGCTGGAAAAATGTTCTTACCTCAGGTGGTGAAAAGTGCCCGAGTGATGAAGCAAGCGGTTGCGTATTTAATCCCATACATTGAAGAAGAAAAGCGCCTGATTCTTGAAGGTGGCGGAGACGTCCGCTCTCGCGGAAAAATTATCATGGCAACAGTCAAGGGTGACGTTCACGATATTGGCAAAAATATTGTGACGGTAGTGCTTCAGTGCAATAACTTTGATGTTGTGAACATGGGTGTGATGGTGCCGTGCAATGAAATCCTTAAAAAGGCCAAAGAAGAAAAAGCTGATTTGATTGGCCTGTCTGGCTTGATCACACCATCTTTAGAGGAAATGGCCTACGTTGCGGAAGAGATGCAGCGTGACGATTACTTCAGGTCTAAAAAAATGCCATTGATGATTGGCGGAGCAACGACATCACGAGTTCATACTGCTGTGAAAATTGCGCCGCATTATGAAGGCCCAGTTGTTTATGTGCCGGATGCTTCAAGAGCAGTTTCTGTTGCATCTAGTTTGCTCTCAGAAGACGGCGCCGAGAAATACATTGACGATTTGCAGGCTGACTATGAAAGAATTCGTGTTCAGCATGCCAACAAGAAACAAACCCCTATCATCAGCATCGAAGACGCCAGAGCTAACAAAGAAATCATTGACTGGGGTAAACAAAAAATTACCAAGCCTAAATTTATTGGGCGCCGTGTTTTCAAGAATTACGACTTGGCTGATATTGCTCAATGTATTGATTGGACACCATTCTTTCAGACATGGGATTTGGCTGGAAAATACCCGCAAATATTAAAAGATGAAGTGGTTGGAGATTCAGCGCAGAAGGTGTTTGCTGATGCTCAAGCCATGTTGCAAAAAATCATTCAAGGCCGTTGGTTGCAAGCGCATGCAGTGATTGGTTTATATCCAGCAAACAGTGTTGGCGATGACATTGAAATTTATGCGGACGAAACACGCCAAGATGTTTTGTTGACTTGGAAGAACTACCGTCAGCAAAGTGATCGACCTGTTGTGGATGGAGTCAAGAAGCCAAACAGATGTTTGTCAGATTTTGTCGCGCCAAGAGATTCAGGTGTTTCTGATTATGTTGGTATGTTTGCCGTGACTGCCGGGCATGCGATTGAAAAGAAGCTCAAAGAATTTGAAGACAAGCATGATGACTATAGTTCAATCATGCTAAAAGCTTTGGCAGATCGATTCGCAGAAGCATTTGCTGAAAAGATGCATCAAAGAGTTAGAACTGAACTTTGGGGTTATGCCACTGATGATGGCCTCAGCAATGAAGATTTGATTCAGGAAAAATACCAAGGCATTCGTCCGGCCCCTGGTTACCCAGCATGTCCAGATCATTTGGTTAAAAAGGATATGTTTGAGTGTTTAAGAGCTGATGAAGTTGATATGGCTTTGACTGAATCAATGGCCATGACACCATCATCTAGCGTGAGTGGATTCTATTTGGCCAGCCCGCAGGCGCAGTATTTTGATGTGGGCCGTATTGGTGATGATCAGCTAGAGGATTTTGTTAAGCGCCCCAAGATACCATCTCTTCGTTAAGTAAAGCCTCTTTGAGTAAGCTGATGAATGGATATGCTCTTTGCCCTAAGCGATCATGGTTGATGTTATGCCCAGATTTTTCAGAAATTTCTGACGGGGTGCTTTCGGAGACATTCTTTTTGCGTTCAATGTCTTCTGCCACCGCTGCTTCTAATTTTGAAATGGCGATCGGCAACTGCTCAAGTAAAAAGATGCCTCGTGGCTCCAAAGGCCTACCGATGATGGCAAAGATCTTTGAGGTTAGGTCTTCTAACATCAGAACATCCGCAGATTTTTTACATTGAAATTTATATAACATGAGCAAAGATTAACATCAAAAGTTAACTGATAAACTAAGCATCTATGCTACCAGCCATTAAAAAACAAATTATTTCATTAATGCAAGCGGCCTTAGCTCAGATAGCTAAAGAGCGAAGCATTCTTGATGCATTACCAGAGCCTCATGTGGAGCGACCAAAAGTCGTCGAGCATGGAGATTTGGCAACCAATATAGCCATGCAGTTATCTAAAGCCTGGAAAGCCAATCCAAGAGAATTGGCTCAAGTATTTGTTGAGAAATTATTGGCTCAAGCAGATGCCAAAGAATTAATTGCGAGCGCTGAAATTGCCGGTCCAGGATTCATTAATTTGCGTTTAACGCAAAAGGCTCGTTTGCAGGTGATTGGGAAAGTCTTTGCTGATGGCAATTGTTATGGTCAGCAAGCCGAGCTTGGTAAAAAAGTATTGGTCGAGTTTGTTTCTGCAAACCCAACAGGCCCCCTGCATGTAGGCCATGGTCGTCAAGCGGCGCTGGGTGATGCCCTATCAAACATTTTAAAAACTCAAGGCTGGTCAGTTCATAAAGAGTTTTATTACAACGATGCTGGTGTGCAGATACAAAATTTAGCGATTTCCGTTCAGGCCAGAGCCAAAGGTTTGAACCCTGGCGGTGAGGGCTGGCCGGAGTCTGCATATAACGGTGAGTACATTGCTGATATTGCAAAAGACTATTTAGCAAAAGCAACTGTGGCAGCTTCTGATGGTCAACCTGTGCATGCTGATGGCGATGTCAACAACATCGAATCTATTCGTCAATTTGCGGTAGCGTATTTGCGTAAAGAGCAAGACATTGATCTGAATTCATTCGGTGTTCAATTCGACTGCTATTACTTAGAGTCATCTTTGTACAGTGATGGCAGTGTGGCATCGGTGGTGGCCGATTTGACTTCAGTTGGTAAGAGCTATGAAGCTGAGGGTGCTCTTTGGTTGCGCACCACTGATGATGGTGATGACAAAGATCGTGTCATGAAAAAATCAGATGGTAGCTACACCTACTTTGTTCCAGACGTTGCTTACCATGCCAGCAAATGGTCACGGGGCTTTACTCATGTGATCAACATTCAAGGCAGCGATCACCATGGCACGATTGCACGGGTGCGTTCAGGCATTCAAGGTGTTGCACAAAAACGTTCTTGGGATATTCCAAAAGATTATCCGCAGTACGTGTTGCACAAGATGGTCACGGTGATGAAGGGTGGCGAAGAGGTCAAGATATCTAAGCGTGCAGGCTCTTATGTGACCGTGAGAGATCTCATCGAGTGGTCTGGCGGTGTGACAACTGAGATGAATGCTTCTGAACGTCAAGATGCGATTCGCCGGGGCAGAGATGCGGTTCGGTTCTTCTTGATTTCTCGTAAAGCAGACACTGAATTTGTTTTTGATGTTGATTTGGCGCTAAAACAAAATGATGAAAATCCTGTTTTTTATGTGCAATATGCACACGCCAGAATTTGCTCAATTTTGAGACAATGGGCAGGGGATGAGAGTGGTCTGAAGTCAGCCTCTCTTTTGGCATTAGATAGTCATGCATCCAACATGCTTTTGACCCGCTTATCTGAGTACTCTGATGTATTAGCTGAGGCCGCAAAGGACATGACGCCTCACTCATTGGCATTTTATTTAAGAGATTTGGCCAGCGATTTCCATACTTTTTACAATGCGGATAGAGTATTGGTTGATGAAGAAAATATTCGCTTAGCGCGCTTAGCTTTGCTCTTGGCGACCAAGCAAGTCATTGCCAATGGTTTGGATATTTTGGGCGTATCTGCGCCTGAAAAAATGTAAGGAGTTACCGTGATAAAAAATAATGATCAACATCTGCCTTTAGAGAATAGAGCGTCAGGTGGCACGTTGATGGGTTTTGTGCTCGGCTTATTGCTTGGTTTAGCCATTGCTGTGGGTGTTGCCATCATGTTGACCAAAGGAGCCCCAGAGCCAAAATTAAATCAAAGGGCACCAGAGGCTGTTAGCAAAGCAAAGCCCGTGGAAGCCATTGAAGAAGGCGAAGTTCAAGTTGAGGATAAGGTCAATTTGAATAAACCATTACAAAGCAAAGTGCCATTACCAGGTGACGCGACTCCTAAAGATCCAATTGCCTCTATTGCTGCGGCAACTCAAGGACCTGAGTACTGGTTACAAACTGGGGCTTACAAGGTTCAAGAAGAGGCGCAACGCCAAAAAGCCATGCTTGCCATGCAAGGTTTAGAAGCCCTCATTTCTGAAAGGGAATTGGATGGCGCAACTCTTTGGCGTGTGCGCGTTGGCCCATTTGTTGGTCAAAGTGAAGTAACTCAAACGAGGGCTAGACTGCAAAGTGCAGGCATTCCTTCTACAATCATTCGTATTAATAAATCAAATTAGTGCTTATATGAAAAATGTTAATTTATTCACACTCATCAGAAATGTTTTCTTAGGGCTTATCTGCCTAGGATTCTCTAATTTGGCACTTTCTCAAGGAAGACCTATTGAGGAGGGCTTTGATTATCGAGTGCTGCCAGTGGCTCAGGCAACTGAATCAAAGGGCAAAATTGAAGTCATAGAGTTTTTTTGGTACGGCTGTCCTCATTGCCATGATTTCGAGCCGGATTTAAGTGCTTGGATAGCTAAACAGGGCCAAGACGTTGTGGTTAAGAAGGTGCCGGTTGCGTTCAGGGATGAATTGTTACCTCATAGCCAGCTGTTTTATGCCTTGGATAGTTTGGGTAGAAATGATTTGCATGCCAAAGTTATGGTGGCAATGCATGTTAATAAGAAAAAACTTTTATCAGAAGCGGATATAACCGATTGGGTCGTCAGCCAAGGCGTTGATCGCCAAAATTTCTTGAAGGCTTTTAAATCATTCACAGTTATTTCAAAAGCCAGAGCAGCCAATCAGATTGCTCAGACTTACAGAATTGACGGCGTGCCAACGGTCGCAGTTCAAGGCAAATATTTGACCTCTCCATCAATTGCTGGTGGCTCAAAAGCCAGAGCGATTCAAACGATGGATTTTTTGGTGAATAAGGCTAGAAAAGAAAAGAAATAAAACTTAAGACTTTTTACATTTAAGTATTTATTGGACCTATCAATGTATCTATTGACGGGCCCTTTTTTTTAGCCAGCGCATCAATCCACCTAGAACAGGAATTTTTTCGTAAAGTTCTTCAGCTGCATCCCAGTAATCCCGGTGTTCTGTGATGAGCAACTCTTCATTGAATGTCATCCAGGTGCAACCTCTGATGACTTGATTAACTTCAGGGGATTGCTTGAGTTGAAAAATAAACTCCCAGATCAAGCAAGCATGAGATCCATTCTCTAGAGTATTTTTAATCACAAAGTGTGGGTTACTCACTTGTGTGAACATGTGAGTAAAAATATGTCTGATGTCAGCATGTCCTTTTACTTCATTGAAAGGATCTTTGAAGAAAGCATCTTTTGAGTAAAGTGCTACCAAGGCATCAATAGAATTAGGCGAAAGATTTTCAAATTGATCAATCACCCGTTGAATGTGCTGACTTGTCATTTAAATCTTAATAAATTTTTTGATAAGAAAGAAATAAGCTGGGTAAGGCAATAATCGTAAAAACTTCAAGAAATATGAAAATCTCTTGGGGAAGTGAATATCAAACTCTCCAGCTTGTATACCATCTAAAATTTCAACAGCAGCTTGCTCTGACGTGATCAAGGCTGGCATCTCAAAATCATTTTTAGCCGTTGCTTCGGTGGCCACAAAGCCCGGGTTGATCATATAAACCGACACATTTTTTGGCTGCAAATCGTAATAGAGTGTTTCGCAAAAATTAATCATGGCGGCCTTACTTGGGCCATAGGCTAGAGATTGTGGCAAGCCACTGTAGCCAGCAACACTGCTCACAATAGCAATGCCACCAGATTGTTGTTGGATGAAATCAGGCAAAGTGATTGAGCAAGCGCTCATTGCACCAATGATGTTG
>JBEIOY010000030.1:0-11679 GCA_040377355.1 Burkholderiaceae bacterium
ATGCTTCGCGTTGGTGACCTACAGAGATCAATCAAGTTCTACACCGAAGTGATGGGCATGAACCTATTGAGGACAACAGAGCGCCCTGGCATGGATTATTCATTGGCTTTTGTAGGCTACGAACAAGGCAACATCTCAGGACAGGCTGAAATAGAGCTCACCTACAACCACGGCGTTAGCAATTATGAGATAGGAACTGCTTATGGCCATATTGCCATTGGCGTTAAAGATATCTATAAGATCTGTGAAGACATCAAAGTAGCTGGTGGCAATGTCACGCGTGAAGCTGGACCAGTCAAAGGTGGCAATACGTTGATCGCCTTTGTGCAAGATCCAGATGGTTACAAGATTGAATTGATCCAGCGCTAATCAGTCACCACTCGTTTGCACTAGCAAACAGCGCGCTTAATCTCTTTTTGTTTCTCTTTGCGAGCAAACTCTTCTTCTGGAGTTTCTGCGATCAAGTCGGATAGAACCTCTTCCATGCGTATATTGTCTTTGGGACAGATCGGCGCACCCATGCTTGCCCACTTCTTGAGTAAGTTGACCTCATAACCACACTGCCCGCATTTGGCTTTGGCTTTTTGAGTGTTATTGGCTCTTGGAGGTGGAAAGGCGATCGCTTTGTGCGGGTACTGCCCCAGTCTTTCTGCAATCATCATCAAGCGAACCGTTAATTCTTCGGTTGCATGAGCGCTTCTGGCGGGACCTTCAAGGCCCACGCAATGTGCAATATCCTTGAAGTCTTCACCGTGGCCACTGTGACAATCATCTACCGCATGACACAGCTCATGAACCAAAGTATCAAGAACCTCAACAGGATCTTCTAGTTTTGGTGAAACAAAAATTTCATTAACCATATCCCCTGAGCGCTCTTTGGGCCAACATTGCCCAAGCGTTGTTCTTGGGCTGCTGGAAGCTGGCCAACCACAAGACACCTTGACTGGCGGAATCGCAAATCCGGCCTTTGAAAAAATAGGTTCTAGGGAATGAACGGCAGCTTGAAGCCAAGATTCACGGGTTGTATGAGATTGAGCTATATTCGTGGACATGTTTTTTAAAAAATTACCTATTTATCTGCTTGTATCACTGGCCATCACGGCCTGCGATCGAAATGATTACGTTACTTGGCACTGCAAAAAAGACTCGGGCAATTTAGATGAAAAACCACTCACGATGATTTTAGAAGGTTCATCGATGAAGCTAAATCAACTGAACTACAACTTTTGTGGCAGTTTAGGTCCGGTCAGTTATTTTGATCTAAACTGCTCAGGTAAAGCCGAACAATCTGCTATCAGTTTTATTCCTAAAACTGGTGCTTGGACCAAAGGAAATGAAACCCTGCAATGCCAAGCGTTATAAACAAATACAGCAGTGAAACGTAAAACTCAATGACAAATTCAAATAACCCAGATTCCAGCCCTGCTTTGCCCTTAGCAATCAATCCTGATAACTTGGATTCTCCTTGCATTGGCATTTGCTCTACCTTGTTTGACGAAGTCTGCCAAGGTTGCGGCAGAACCGCTCTTGAAGTTTGTAACTGGGTGTTCATGACTCCAGAAGAAAAGCAGGTCATTTGGACCCGTATCACTCATGAAGCCACTGCCATGCGCTTTGTCAGAAAAGATTAACCTTCAATTGACTGGCTGGCCAAGTACTCTTCATAAGGACCCTCAAAGTCAGCCACAGTTCCATCTGTTCTGATTTCTAGAATTCTTGTTGCCAAACCTGTGATGAATTCACGGTCGTGAGAAACAAAAATCACAGTACCGTCGTACCTCTCTAGTGAGGTCTGTAAACTCTCAATAGACTCCATATCCATATGATTGGTTGGCTCATCCATAGCTAAAACGTTGTGCTTTTGAAGCATCAACCTACCCCAGATCATGCGTCCTTTTTCACCACCAGAAATCACTCGAACTGACTTACCAATTTCGTTGCCTGAGAACAGTAAGCGGCCTAATGTACCTCTGATGATTTGATCATCATCACCCGGCTTACCCCACTGCCCCATCCATTCCAATAAAGTCATGTCTTGTGGAAAGCACTCACTAGTATCTTGAGGCATATAACCCACGTCGGCATTTTCTGACCACTTCGTTGTGCCAGAGTCAGCCGCAATACCACCAAAGCGCTCACTCAAGATTGACTTAAGAAGTGTCGTTTTACCGGCGCCATTTTCACCAATTATGGCAACTTTTTCGCCAGGACGAATCATCAACTTAAAGTTCTTAAAGATATCGCGATCATAAGTTTTAGTGAGGGAGTCGCATTCCACCACAATGTTATGTAATTTCTTGTCGTACTCAAAACGAATAAATGGGTTTTGACGTGATGAGGGTTTAATTTCAACCACTTCAATCTTTTCTAATTGACGCTGTCTTGAAGTCGCCTGACTAGCTTTAGAGGCGTTTGCTGAGAATCGTCTCACGAAAGCTTGTAACTCTTCAATTTTTTCTTTAGCTTTTGTATTGTTCGCTAATTGTTGCGTACGAGCTTGCATAGAAGCCAACATATACGAGTCGTAGTTGCCTGGGTAAACCGTCAAAGTTCCAAAGTCCATGTCTGCCATGTGTGAACAAACAGCATTCAAAAAGTGACGATCGTGAGAAATAATAATCATCGTGCTGTTACGAGCATTCAGAATATCTTCTAACCAATGAATCGAGTGAATATCCAAGTTGTTGGTTGGCTCATCGAGCAATAAAACATCTGGATCAGAAAACAACGCTTGCGCTAACAACACGCGTAACTTCCAACCCGGGGCTACTTCACTCATGGGTCCATTGTGCTGTTCAGTTGGAATACCAATACCCAATAGCAACTCACCTGCTCTAGCACCAGCTGTATAGCCACCGTATTCTGCAAATTTTGTTTCCAATTCAGCGGCACGCATGTAATCTTCATCTGTGGCGTCAGGATTAGCGTAAAGCGCATCGCGCTCAGCGGCTGCATTCCACATATCTTCGTGGCCCATCATCACCACATCTAAAACACGCTTGTCCTCATACGCAAACTGATCCTGGCGTAACTTACCCAAACGAATATTTGGTTCCAAAGAAACATTGCCGGCTGAAGGCTCAAGATCTGCTCCGAGGATCTTCATGAACGTGGACTTGCCACAACCGTTTGCACCGATCAAACCATAGCGGTTACCGCCACCGAATTTGACTGAAATGTTTTCAAATAAGGGCTTTGCCCCGAACTGCATGGTGATATTTGCTGCTGAAAGCACGTTATTTGCCTGTAAAAGTATGAGAGGACGAAAGTCGTCTATTTTAACCAATCAAGAGCGGTCAAACCGAGAATCTGTTGCTATAAATGAATCAGGCGCAATTTGCCTGCAAAATAAAGGCGTCCGAGGTCGCTGAAAGGCTGGCGTAGCGACCTACTGGCAGAGTCAGCTTGTCAGGGCAGTGTCCAAAAGCAAGACCTGTCAGTACCGGTGTTTTAGGACCCAATTTTTGTCTAATAGACTCTATCGCGGCATGAAGGTCATAACCTCTATCAACCTCACTCAAACGATAGGATGAAACATCACCGATCAACAGAGCTCTTTGTTGCCCCAAATAACCAGCATCAAACAGTTGATGCATCATGCGTTCAATTCTGTAGGGATGTTCATTCACATCTTCAATGAACAAAATACCACCCTTCACTTGAGCTTTGGAAGGAAAAAACTCTGTGCCAAGCAGAGAGGTCAACATCGTGAGATTACCGCCCCAAAGAACAGCTTTGTCATCAGTCGTAATACCAATCGGTGAAGAGATGATTTGCGGGCTGACCACCTCAACTTGAATTGTTGACTGTGTCATCGCTTCTTTAAAGTGCTTCCAGGTTGGATCAGACACATCACCGCAGAAGTCATAACTGAACATCGGGCCCGCAAAACTTGGCTCGCCAGTCTTGGCGAACAATCCTAAATTAAATGCCGTGAAGTCACTATGCCCAACGATTTTCAAACCATGTTTGACTTGCTTAGCAATACCCTGCCAATCTATTCGATCAAGCAGGCGACTCAATCCATAACCGCCGCGCAAAGACATCACCACATGATCAGGTGAAAGATTTGCCAATTGATTGATTTCATCTAAGCGCTCTTGATCCGTACCAGCAAATCTTTGAAATTGTCGCTTACCACAAGCAAGATTTTTAACCTCAATGCCCTGCTTTTTAAACCAAGACTCGCCCTTGGCTAAAACCTGAGGGTCTGGCAATGAACCTGAAGGAGCGATGAGATGTAGTTTCATGAATCTTATTTATTTATCTTTACTAATTTTTTCTTATTCATTTTTAATGCGGCGATCTTTAAAAAAATCTGTCAATACTTGGGCGCATTCATCTGCCAAAACGCCACCCTCAACCATTGTATGGTGATTTAGCTGGGCGTTGTCAAAGAGCTTCATGACGCTGTGCACACAACCTGTTTTAGCATCAGATGCACCATAAACTAATCGAGACACCCTGGCATGCATGATGGCGCCACAACACATCATGCAAGGCTCTAAGGTAACGTAAAGGGTTGTTTCAGGCAATCTGTAATTACTTAAAGCAGCACCAGCAGCTTTCAAAGTCACAATCTCAGCATGAGCACTGGGATCATGCTGGCCGATGGGCTGATTATGACCAGCGGCAATGACTTGCTGGTTGGCCACAAGAACCGCACCTACCGGAACCTCGCCAGCATCGCGAGCAAGATGAGCTTGCATCAGAGCCATATTCATGAACTCTGCATCTTGCTCATTAGGCATGAACGTCTGCCCAGCAGTTAGGTGTTTCGTATAGGCGCAAACGACTCAGGTTCAAACGCCCACCAAATCTGTCTTTAAAAATAGGATCCAAAGTAGCGAATGCTTCTTGTGCCAAATTTTCAACCGTTGGAATGGAGTTCATGACGACTGTTTTATGACCGGGAATGGTGGCCAAGAAATTAACCAGCGCCACATCTTCTTTGGCAACTAAAAATGCATGATCCCATTGGTCAACAATGGCCTCATTGGTGATCTTTTTGATGTCCCCAAAATCCAAAACCATACCATCATCACCATGACCTTGATGATTCAAGACACTGCCCATCAATGTGACTTCAATCACATAACGATGGCCATGAATATGACGACAATGGCCATCATGATGCGGTATGCGATGACCGGCGTCGAACTCTAATTTGCGGGTGATTTCAATTTTCTTATTCATGATCGCGCTTGCCTAGCGAATACCTAACAACTTGTGTGTTTGAGTGCTTAAACGCCATAAGGGGCGTGACTGACAGATTTTAATGGCTAAATCAGTATTGGCTTCTTTATTTGGGCCATCCAGAGCCTGTAAAAAATGATGCTTGAACGACATCTTTTCAAAACGAGCCAATAATTGAGGCAACTGCCCTGCATGTCCAGCTTGAGGGATGACCAATTTAAGTTCATCGCCTTGAACTTGAACCAAGTCTGCGCCATGCTTGGGGCTCACACAAATCCAATCGATGCTGGCCGGGACTCGGATCGTGCCATTGGTTTCAATGGCAATCTTAAAGCCGTGAGCATGAAGAGCTTGAATCAAAACATCATCTAATTGCAGCAATGGCTCGCCACCTGTGAAAACAACATACTTGTGATGTGGATCACCCAAACCCCACATTTGATCGATGGCCCCGGCTAAGAGCTCTGCAGATTCAAATTTGCCACCACCCTCACCATCAGTACCAACGAAATCGGTATCGCAAAATTGGCAAATAGCGGTAGCGCGATCTTCTTCACGACCAGACCAGAGATTGCATCCGCTAAAACGGCAAAACACTGCCGCACGACCAGCGTGAGCACCTTCGCCCTGAAGCGTCAAAAAGATCTCTTTAACACTGTAAGTCATTCAATCCTAAAGGTTTTGCAATATTGCTTATTGTAAAGAATATCTGCGGATTACAGTTGTAAAGCTTTGGCAATAAATTGCCTTGAGACGGTGCTTTTAGGCACAGGCTCTTGCAAATCAAACCAACTTCTGATGTCTGCTTCAAAGCCGACCCCATGCATGTAGTTATAGATGGCCTTTTTTAAGCCCTGCCCCAAGGCGTCATGATCGGTGCCGGTTGGATCTATGAAACCAATATCATTTTTGGCAAAAGTAATCGTTGGAAGTGGAATCAATTCAATGCCATAGGCTTCGGGATTTTTACCAACGGGAGAATGCACAGTGCAAGTGAATCGATGAAAGAAGCCGCTCTGGATGCAGCCGTTTTCAAATAACTGACGAACATACTCCAATGAATCAACTGTCTCTTGAACGGTTTGAGTTGGAAAGCCATACATCAAATAGGCATGAACCAAGATGCCAACATCCGAGAGACTCTTGGTCACTCGCGCTACCTGTTCAACAGTCACACCTTTTTCCATCAAAGCCAATAAGCGATCAGAGGCAACTTCCAAGCCTCCGGACATGGCAATACAGCCACTCTCAGCTAATAACTCAGCAAGCTCTGGTGTGAAGGTTTTTTCAAAACGAATATTGCCCCACCAAGAAATCACCACCTTGCGTCGAATCAATTCTTCTGCCAAAGCTTTTAGTATTTTTGGTGGCGCCGCCTCATCCACAAAATGAAAGCCTGTTTGCCCTGTTTCCGCGACAATTTGTTCAATGCGATCTACCAGTAATGATGCTGATGCTGTTTCATAGCGAGAGATGTAATCTAGACTGACATCACAAAAGCTACATTTTTTCCAATAACAACCATGGGCCACGGTTAATTTATTCCAACGGCCATCACTCCACAGGCGATGCATTGGATTGAGCATATCTAACAGTGATAAATAAGACCCTAAAGGTAAGCCATCCCAAGTGGCTGTACCAACCTCTTCAAAAGGCACATCGGGTTCAGCCCACTGAATGTATTGCACCTGCCCTGCTTCATTACGAATAAAAGTTCTAACCAAACGACTGATGCCACGTTTGCCATTCAAATGCTCGACCAAAGCTAATAGAGGGCGTTCACCAGAATCCAAGGTGATGAAGTCAACATAATCAAAAAGTCTTGCTTCAGTTAACTCTCGTAATTCAGTGTTAACGTAGCCACCACCTAAAGCAATTTTGATCGATGGGTATTTCTCCTTGATCACTTGAGCAATTCTCAAGGCTGCATAAACCGATCCGGGGAAAGGTGCTGAAAGTAATACCAAGCTGGGCTGATGTTTTTCAATCTGCTCAATGGTTAAAGATCGTAGGTGCTCATCCATCAAAGTAGGTTTTGCTTTTAAGGCATTAGCCAATGGATCAAAACTTGGCTGACTACCAGCCAATGATTCAGCGTAACGAACAAACTCAAAGCGATCATCGACGGCGTCACGCAACACATCTGACAAATCATTCAAATAAAGCGTGGCTAAATGTCTTGCTCTATCTTCAGCACCTAAGGCACCGAATGCCCAAGAAAGAGAATCTCCAGAACCATCATCGTCATAAGAATCCAAGGCTTGAAATCTTGGACCCTCTGGTAAGAATGAACGACTGTTGATGCGATGACTTAGGGTGCTGTCACCACCCTGCAAATATTTGATAGTGGGTTCAATGCTACTTTGATAATTTTCAAAATAATCCAGAAAGAAGTTAATCGTTGCACTGCGATTTTCTTCAGGAATAGCCAGGGCTGCTTGATGAACCTCAGTCAAGCCTTGCTTACAGAAAAAACTGAGCACCAAAGATAGGGCCAAGTCATCTTGATGGGCCTCAATGCCACGTGAACGTAAAAAACCAGTAATGTACGCCGTAGAAGGATATGGCGTATTTAATTGCGTCATGGGCGGAATGAGACTGAGAACTCTCATACCAATATCAGGGAAATGACTCCCTGTTATTCCCACTCGATTGTTGCAGGTGGCTTGCCGCTGATATCGTAGACCACGCGATTGATGCCGCGAACTTCATTGATGATTCGATTAGACACGCGTCCCAATAAGTCATGCGGCAAATGCGCCCAATGAGCAGTCATGAAGTCTTGAGTTTGAACAGCGCGCAACGCGACCACATACTCATAAGTTCTACCATCGCCCATCACACCCACTGATTTAACTGGCAGGAACACAGCAAAAGCTTGGCTGGTCAAATCGTACCAAGACTTGCCGCTAGCTTCATCGATGGTTGAGCGAAGCTCTTCAATAAAGATAGCATCGGCTCTACGCAATAAATCAGCAAAGTCTTTTTTAACTTCGCCCAAAATACGCACACCCAAACCAGGGCCTGGGAAAGGATGGCGATAAACCATCTCTGGGGGTAGACCCAATGCAACACCCAAAGCACGAACCTCGTCTTTGAATAGTTCACGCAAAGGTTCTAGCAATGAAAGCTTCATGTCATCAGGTAAGCCACCCACGTTGTGGTGACTCTTGATGGTATGAGCGCCCTTCTTACCCTTGCCAGCAGACTCAATCACGTCTGGATAAATGGTGCCTTGAGCAAGCCATTTGGCATTCTTTATTTTTCCTGATTCAACTTGGAAAACCTCTACAAATTCTTTACCAATAATTTTGCGCTTAGCTTCTGGATCAGAAACTCCTGCTAATTCACCCATGAACTGATCAGCCGCATCCACATGAATGACCTTAACGCCTAAATTCTTGGCAAACATGTCCATGACCATCTTGCCTTCGTTCAAACGAAGTAAGCCATGATCAACAAACACACAGGTTAACTGTTGACCAATCGCACGATGAATCAAAGCTGCAGCCACACTTGAATCAACGCCACCCGATAAACCTAAAATCACTTCATCGCTACCAACCTGCTTACGAATACTCTCAACCGCTTCAGTGATGTAATCACCCATTACCCAATCAGTGCCACAAGCACAAATTTGATGCACAAAGCGCTCGATGATTGCTGTACCCAAAACAGTGTGCGTCACTTCTGGGTGGAATTGCACAGCATAAAAATGGCGGGTCTCATCAGCCATGCCTGCAATAGGACATGAGTCTGTGGAAGCCATCAATTTAAAACCATTTGGAAGCTCAGTGACTGAGTCGCCATGACTCATCCAGACCTTCAGCATGCCATGACCTTCTGGCGTGGTGAAGTCTTGAATTTTTTCCAATAACTTGGTGTGGCCACGAGCACGCACTTCAGCGTAACCAAACTCGCGAGATTTACCTAGGGACTCTGCTGTTGCCACTTTGCCGCCCAGCTGAGCAGCCATGGTTTGCATGCCATAACAAATACCCAGCACTGGCACGCCAAGATTAAAGACAACTTCTGGGGCGCGAGGTGTATCACCATCAGTCACAGAACTTGGGCCACCAGACAAAATAATGCCTTTGCAACCGTTCTCTTTGACAAACTTTTCAATGAAGTTTGGATCAACATCATACGGATGGATTTCAGAATAAACGCGTGAATCACGCACTCTTCTTGCAATCAATTGGGTCACCTGGGACCCAAAGTCCAAAATTAAAATCTTGTCGTGCACAGTAATCCTAAGTGGCTAATTAGTCGATGTGGTAGTTGGGCGCTTCTTTGGTGATTTGCACGTCATGAACATGAGATTCACGCATGCCTGCTGAAGTGATCTCAACAAATCCTGCTTGTTCATGCAACTCAGTAATTGTCTTGCAGCCACAGTAACCCATAGAAGAGCGAATGCCGCCAGTCAGCTGATGAACAATCGCTAACACACTGCCTTTGTATGGCACACGACCTTCAATACCTTCAGGAACCAACTTGTCGACGTTGGCGCTGTTATCTTCTTGGAAGTAACGATCTGCTGCACCATCTTTCATGGCGCCTACAGAACCCATTCCACGATAGCTCTTGTATGAGCGACCTTGGTACAAGAAAACATCGCCTGGCGCTTCTTCGGTACCGGCAAACATGCCGCCCATCATCACGCAATGAGCGCCTGCAGCCAAAGCTTTTGAAATATCGCCAGAGTAACGAATGCCACCATCAGCAATCAATGGCACACCCGTGCCTTTCAATGCTTCAGACACATTCACGACTGCGGTGATTTGAGGTACACCTACACCCGCAACAATGCGAGTGGTGCAAATAGATCCAGGGCCAATACCAACTTTGACACCGTCCGCACCATGAGCAACTAATGCTTTCGCCGCTTCACCAGTAGCAATGTTGCCGCCAATCACTTGGATTTGCGGGAAGTTCTTTTTAACCCATTTAACACGGTCCAAAACACCTTGGCTGTGACCGTGAGCTGTATCCACCACAATCACATCCACGCCAGCCTTGGCCAATAGTTCAATGCGCTCATCGTTATCTGGACCAACACCTACAGCGGCACCAGCAATCAATTGTCCACGGCCGTCTTTACTGGCCAAAGGATGTTCTTTGGCTTTTAAAATATCTTTAACAGTGACCAGGCCGCGCAATTCAAAATTATCATCAACAACCAAGACACGCTCTAAGCGGTGTTTGTTCATCAAACGTTTGGCTTCCTCTGGAGGGGAGCCTTCTTTGATGGTGACCAAACGATCTTTAGGTGTCATTTTTTCGCTGACTTTAGCGTCCAAATCCTCTTCGAAGCGCAAGTCACGGTTGGTGATGATGCCTACAACCTTCTTGCCTTGTAGGACAGGAAATCCTGAAAACCCGTGTTCTTTTGATAAATGAATCACATCGCGAACTGTCATATCAGGAGAAATCGTGATCGGATCACGTAAAACACCTGACTCATAACGTTTGACCTTGGCAACTTCACGTGCCTGCTCTGCAGGGGTTAAGTTCTTATGAATGATGCCAATACCGCCCTCTTGGGCCATCACAATCGCTAAACGGCCCTCTGTGACTGTATCCATGGCAGCTGATACCAAAGGAATATTGATTGAAATATCGCGTGTCAGCTTTGTACTCAACTGAGTATCGCGTGGAAGAACCGCTGAATAAGCGGGAACGAGAAGCACGTCGTCAAATGTGAGTGCTTTTTGGATGAGCCTCATGCAAAACCCCTATGCGCAAAAGCGAATTATAGAGGTTTTATGATTATTTGCTTAAAAAACGCCCTTTTCGGTCAGCGGCTTTGGCTTGTAATTTGGCATCTTGATTCTGATGAGCCTTTTTGCGCCTTGCTACCATTGGGTCAATCAAGAGCGGGCTGTAAAGTTCTAGGCGATCCCCCTCGTAAATGGGACTGTCCCAATCCTTGCGCTTACCAAACACTCCAAAACACCCTTTCCTGGCTATTTCTGGGTCTTTGGGCGACGATGCGATCTTCAGCTGTACCAGTGCTTGCCCTACCGTTATAGGCTGATCAGGAGCAAAAGTCACCTGAACCTCAGTCATGATCGGCTCACCTGAGCGACTATCGCAAAGCAATAAGCCCAGGGTAGGCATCAGGCAACCCCATGAACTTGGTCAGCACGCTTCACGAAGCCGTCCACAAAAGTGCCTGCAATGATGCTAAAAACAGGGCCAATGATTTTTTCAAGTAAGAGGCTCTCAAACTCATAATGCAACTGGAACTCAATCTTGCAGGCATTTTCTTTTAGCGAGGTGAAGCGCCAATTGCCATGAAACTTCTTAAACGGCCCATCCACAAAGCTCATATCAATAGAGTTTGGCCTGATATTGGTGTTTCTGGTGTGAAAGAACTGCTCCAAACCTTTAAATTTGATGTGTATTTTCGCATCCAGAATTTCTTCTGTTTGCTCATAAATCTCAACTCCACCACACCAAGGAAGAAAGTCTTGATAC
>JBEIOY010000219.1:0-1899 GCA_040377355.1 Burkholderiaceae bacterium
AGGATGCGAGAGGCTAATTGAGAGGCGCCCATCTCCATAGAGAAAATCAAAACAGGCAAACCTTCCTTGAGGGCAACGTTCTCAGCAATATTGACTGCAAGACTTGTTTTACCCATTGATGGACGACCGGCCACAATGATCAAGTCGCCTTTTTGCAGACCGCTGGTTTGGCGATCTAAATCAACGAAGCTAGTTGCCACGCCTGTCACATCCGTTGAACCTTGGCGGTGATAAAGCTCGTCAATACGACTCACCACCTCAGTCAACAATGGGGCAATTTCGTAATAATCGGTTTTACCGCGATTACCTTCTTCGCCAATGGCCAAGATTTTGGATTCAGCCTCATCCAAGATAGTTCTGACCGAACGACCCTCAGGAGTAAATGCGGTACCAGCAATTTGGTCCGAGGTTTGAATTAAACGGCGTAGAACACTGCGATCACGCACAATTTCAGCGTAACCACGAATATTTGAAGCGCTGGGCGTGGATTGGGCCAAAGCATTGAGATAATCAATGCCGATCGACTCGCCACCACCCTGAGTTTTCATGGCCTCAGCGACCGTGATCACGTCTGCTGGCATACCTTCACTGGCTAACTTGCCAATCACTCGGTAAATCAAACCATGATCAGGGCGATAGAAATCTTTTTCCGTGAGGATATCCCCCACCCGATCCCAGGCGGAGTTGTCCAAAAGCAAACCGCCGAGCACCGATTGCTCGGCCTCGACGGAATGCGGAGGTACTTTTAAAGCTTGTACAGCTAAATCAACCATGAACTGATGATATCAGAGAGATATCAAACAATTAAAGATGAATTAAGCTTGCTCGCCAATCACTTGGACAGTAATTTCGACAACTACGTCTGTGTGAACAGCAATTGATAACGGATGATCACCAACAATCTTCAATGGACCTGTTGGCATACGAACTGAAGCTTTCTCAATCGTGAAGCCTTTGGCTTTCAAAGCGTCAGCAACGTCATGGTTTGTTACTGAACCGAACAAGCGGCCATCAACACCAGCTTTTTGTCTGATTTCAAGAACAAGGCCAGCCAACTTAGCGCCAATAGCTTGAGCAGCAGCCAATTTCTCAGCAGCTAGCTTCTCTAATTCAGCGCGCTTAGCTTCAAACTCAGCAATCGCTGTGGTAGTAGCACGACGAGCCATGCGTTGTGGGATTAAAAAGTTACGTGCGAAACCATCTTTAACGCGAACAACATCGCCCAAGTTACCGAGGTTAGCTACTTTTTCTAGGAGAATAATTTGCATAGTGACTCCTGATTATTTCTTATGTTGGTCAGTGAAAGGCATCAAGGCTAAAAAACGAGCGCGCTTGATGGCTGTCTCTAATTGGCGTTGATACAAAGCTTTTGTACCAGTTAAACGAGCAGGAGTGATCTTGCCGTTTTCACCGATGAAGTCACGAAGTGTGTCTACATCTTTGTAATCAATTTGTTCAACGTTTGCAGCTGTGAAGCGGCAAAAACGCTTACGTTTGAATAATGGGTTTTGTGCTGGACGCTTGTTCTTGCGGTCATCACCTTTTTTTACGTATGCCATGATGTTTCCTTTTTACAATTCAATATGCGTGATATGAAAGACGAGTCGCTGACTGCGCAGGCTTTTATGAGTTAAAAATCCCTCAAATCTAGCCAACCTCCCCAGCTCCATCTGATCCAGTTTTTGATGCACTGTTCCGATGGCCATCGCTTCAAGACTCATTTTGATTAACCTTGCATGACCTGCTTCTTGAACTTCACCACTATGTTCTAGTAGGCATTCAATCACAGGGACTCCAGCAGGGGTATATCTAAGAGCTTCCCGAGCGACAAGGGCGGCTGTTAGGATGAAATGATTCAACCCAAACCCGCTCAGTGCCTATTAGGCAGCAGGCGCCTCC
>JBEIOY010000120.1:0-4513 GCA_040377355.1 Burkholderiaceae bacterium
AAAAAACTTCACACAAGATCTAATTGACTGGCAAAAAAAATCAGGTCGACATGATTTGCCATGGCAAAAAAATAGAACCCCATATCGTGTTTGGTTATCCGAAATCATGTTGCAGCAAACTCAAGTTTCAACAGTGCTGAATCGCTATGATGAGTTCTTAAAAAAATTTCCAAGTGTCGAGCGATTAGGATCTGCAACAGTTGATGAGGTTTTGGCGCAATGGAGTGGTATGGGTTATTACACGCGTGCCAGAAACTTGCATCGATGTGCGCAAATTGTCATGACTGAATATGATGGGGTCTTTCCGAGCGATCCTAAAACATTGGAGTCTTTGCCAGGCATTGGCAGGTCAACGGCGGCGGCTATTGCAGTATTTTCATATGGAAAAAAAGCCGCCATCTTGGATGGAAATGTCAAAAGAGTGTTGGCAAGAATTTGGGGTTTTGATCAGGATTTGAGCAAGGCATTGCACGCCAATCAGTTGTGGACTCATGCAGAATGCTTACTACCTCATAAAAAATCTGATTTGATTGCGTATACGCAAGGTCTGATGGATTTTGGGGCTACTCACTGCACCCAATATCAGCCTGCATGCATCGATCCTCACAATGGCTCATGCCCATTTAAGAAATCATGCCGTGCGCATTTAAGCGAACGAGTGAATCAAATTCCTTGGAAAGTTAAAAAAGTCAAAGTTGAAAAAATTGATATGACTTGGTGGGTGATGATTCATCAAGATCAAGTCTTATTAGAAAAAAGGCCCGAGAAAGGAATTTGGGCTGGCTTGTGGTGTTTTCCAGAAAGCCAAGCGCCTATAAAAGAATCATCTCAAGCAATGCCTGCTTTCAAGCATGTGCTCACACATCGACAGATGACAATCAAGCCCATCAAAGTGCATCTAAAGAAGCGTGTTCGTTTACGGGAGAATCAACAGTGGTTTTCACTGGATGATGTCGATGGTTTGGGCTTGCCTAAGCCGATGTCTCTTTTTTTAAGGAATTTAAATCTAGTTCGCGATGGCGAATGAGTAAATGAAGATCATCCTCAGCAATCGCTTGAGATTTCTTTTTGAAATAATCAAACAAGCAATTAACCAAATAAACCGAGCGATGTTGTCCGCCTGTACACCCAATGGCAATTGTTAAGTAACTTCTTCCGTCAGCTTGATACTTTGGTAGCCAGGTTTCTATAAAGCGACGTATGTCATCGCCCATCGCTTGTACTTCAGGATGTGCCCTCAAGAAGTTAGCCACTTCAAGATCGTTACCTGTCAATGGTCTTAATTGTGGATCGTAATGTGGGTTTGGCAAGCAGCGAACATCAAATACCAAATCTGCATCTCTTGGAACGCCATGTTTGAATCCGAATGATTCAAACAAAATGGTTAAACCTGGGCGTTCATCCTTTAACAAATCTTGTATCCAAGATCTGAGTGTATGGGCTTTGATATGACTGGTATCAATGTTGTGCGCAGTCTCTGCAAGATCGGCCAGGAGTAAGCGTTCTTTTTCGATGGCATCAATCAATGCAACCTGAGGAGCTCTATTGTCATCAGATTTTGATAGCGGGTGTCTTCTGCGCGTTTCTGAGAAGCGCTGTACCAGAGTTTCTGTGTTTGAATTTAAGAACAGTACGCGCACGTCATGATGTTGCTTTAACTGTTCAATGATGGCCGGAAGCTCTTTGATGGATTGTCCGCGACGAGCATCCACAGCAACAGCTAACTTTTCTCTGCCTTGCTTGCCGAGAGACTGAACCAAATCATGAATGAAATCGACTGGTAGGTTATCGACACAATCATACCCAGCATCCTCTATGGCGTTCAAGGCAACTGATTTGCCTGAGCCAGAGATTCCGGTAATGATGAAGACGCGCATATTAAATTAAGCGACTTTGATTTTTATTTGAATCTTCAGAGGCCATTAACTGGCGTTGACGTTCCATGAATTCTTTTAATGTGTCAATGCCACGCAATTGCAGGATGGTGTTGCGCACAGCGGCTTCAACCAATACAGCCAAGTTTCGACCAGCCGCCACTTGAATCTTCACACTTCGAATGGCTAGACCAAGAACATCAATTGACTGACCATCAATCGGCAATCTTTCAAACTCACCATCATTTCTTCGAACCAACTGAACGATGAGCCTTAGCTTCATTCTGCGTCTAACAGCTGTTTCGCCAAAAATGGTGCGGATGTCTAAAAGACCAAGACCGCGCACTTCCAAGAGGTCTCTTAGAATCGGCGGGCATCGACCCTCGATGTAATCGGGGCCGAGTCGGGCAAAGTCAACGGCGTCATCAGCAACCAAGCCGTGACCTCTTGAAATAAGCTCCAAACCCAATTCACTTTTACCTAAACCTGAGTCACCCGTGATTAAAACCCCCATACCCAAGATGTCCATGAAAACACCATGCATCGTGACGCGCGGCGCGCCAACTTTGGTCAGGTACATGCGCAAGCGGTCAATGACTTCTGCGGCTGAAATAGAAGATTTAAATAAAGGGGTTGATGATCTTTGACAATAAAGTACCAAGTCATCATGAGGCTCGCAGCCATCTGCCACGATCAAGCATGGCGGTTTTAAGGATATCAAACCGGCAAGTTCACGCTTGCGGTTATCAGGGTCTAGCTTTTCGTAGTAGTTATTTTCCGGAACACCAAAAACCTGCATTCGGTCTGGGTGAATTAGGTTTAAGTGACCAACAAGATCTGATGATGATGAGGCGAGTTTGACTGCCTCAGAGCTGAAGCTGTTGTCTGCACCCTCAAGACCTGCAATCCAACTTAACTTCAACTCAGAGATATTGTCATCAAAGAGCGTTTGTGCGGTGACACTGGCTAAATTGAGTGGCTGGGTCATTTAATTAATTCCAGGCGGTCAGTAATTGATAAATATTATCAGCACTGGGCTCCGTGAGGAGAATGTTTTTATTTTTATTGTCTGAAATTGTTTGGGCTATTTTTGCCAAAATATCTAGGTGAGCTTGAGTTGCGGCCTCAGGAACAAGCATGATCACCAGTGCTTTGACAGGTTGTTTGTCAGATGCATGAAAGTTGATACTTTCTTTTAATCGCACAAAACCGATGTGAGCTTGCTCAAGAAACTTTACCCTGCCGTGGGGGATTGCGATGCCATTGCCTAAAGCAGTTGAGCCAAGAGCTTCGCGCTCTTCTAAACAAGTTTTTACTAAATCTGCTGGAATGCCGTGATTTTTTTCAAATTGCTGCGCTATGAAATTAAACAACTCTTCACGAGAAAAAACCTCAATATCTAAGGAGATATTGTTGGGGGTGATGAGTTGGGCCAAGGCGTTCATGTGTGCAATGCATTATAAGATTGCCTTGGCCCATTTAATCAAGTGTTTTTCATGGTTTGATGGTGATGATCTTGAACTTTTTCCTTATGTTTGATCACTTGCCTATCAAGTTTGTCTACAACCAAGTCCATGGCGTGATACATATCAGCATTGTGGGCCTCAGCAAAGAGGTCTTTACCTTTCAGGTGGAGCGTGATTTCGGCGTGATTTCGTAGATCCTTCTCTTTTTCATTATTAATAGACAAAGTGATCGTCATGTTCTGTACTTGGTCAAAATGAGCGCCAATTTTTTTTAATTTGTCTTCTAAGTGCGAGCGCATCGCAGGGGTAATTTCGACGTGATGACCCAAGATTTTTATATTCATCTATTGCTCCCTATTGTTTTCTACGCAAATGAACGGCAGGGATGCGCAGAGATTCCCTGTATTTAGCAATGGTTCTTCTAGCCACCACAAATCCTTTTGAAGCGAGTAGATCAACGATTTGAGTGTCTGAGAGTGGTTTTTCTTTGTTTTCTTCACTAACAGCTTGTTTGATCAAAGTTCTAATGGCTGTTGACGATACGGAGCCGCCAGTATCGGTTGAGATTTGGCTGCCAAAAAAATACTTGAACTCAAAACAGCCAGCGGGGGTGGCCATGTATTTTTGTGTGGTTACACGGGATACTGTGGATTCGTGCATGCCAATCGTGTCTGCGATTTCCCTCAAAACCAATGGTCGCATAGCGATCGGCCCATGATTGAAGAAATTTTGCTGTCTATCCACGATTGCTTTTGCAACTTTTAAGATGGTGTCACTTCTTTGTAGCACATTTTTAACCAGCCATCTAGCCTCTTGAAGTTTTTGCTGTAAGCCGTCCATACCTTCTTTGCCGCGGTTATCTTTGATAGCTTTTGCATATTCCTCGTGGAGGCTTATTTTTGGCGCCGCAGCAGGGTTTAGGATGACCGTCCACTGCCCCTTATAACTTTTGACAATAACGTCTGGAATCAGTGTTGAATCAATATGATCATCAAATTCTGATGCGGGGTTATGTTTTAAGGTTTTGATTAATTGAATGACGTCTTGAAGATCTTCATCATCCACTTTTAAAAGCTTTTTAATTCTGGCCATATCTTTATTGGCTAAAACATCAAGATAGTCACTGCATATCTTGTGAGCAATTTTCCATGCCACGGTTAATTTATCACTGGC
>JBEIOY010000079.1:0-6576 GCA_040377355.1 Burkholderiaceae bacterium
TCAATCAAGGTGATTTTGCCGATACCGGCTGCTGCTAGGTAGGGCGCAGCCGCTGAACCAAGACCGCCAGCACCGATGACAACAACATGAGATGACAGTATTTTTTCTTGGCCTTCAATACCAATGTCATCCAAAAGAATGTGGCGTGAGTATCGAAGCAGTTCCTGATCGTTCATCGCCAGATTCTTTTATTCCAAGCGAGACTTGGATTTTTTGATTGGTTGACCTTTTAAGTAAGCCGCTGCCTGAGTGAGCATGAAGTCTTCCGCTGAACCAAATTCAGTGGGGCGCTTTTTACGATCTTTCTCTTTTTGTTCAGGCGTTTTCTTGGCGTTCAAATCTTCAATGCGCTGTAATTCTTCAAGACGACGTTGTTCGCGATCTTTGATTAATTTCTCTTCAGAAGATTGCTTGTTCTTAAGGTGTTTTTCACTGTCAATTTCACGTGTGATTAATACATCATCAGGGTCACCTTCGGCGTTTTGATCAACCGCAATGTCTGGCTTGATGCCAAATGCTTGGATAGATTTACCGGTTGGCGTGTAGTAGTAAGCTGTGGTGAGTTTCAGCGCTGAGTCAGAGCTCAGTGGGCGCACAGTTTGCACGGAACCCTTACCAAAAGTTGTTTTGCCAAGGATGGTCGCACGTTTGTGATCTTGCAAGGCGCCCGCAACAATTTCTGAGGCTGATGCAGAAAATGCATTCACTAGAACAACAAGCGGCACCTTTTTGAAGACTGGTGAAAGCTGCGCTAGGGCATCATTGTTTTCTGATAGACGATAGTTATCAAAAGTTGATTTAAATACTTGTTTGGCTTCTTCTGTTTGACCCTTGGTCGAAACAATCAAAGTATCTGTTGGCAAGAAGGCAGCTGACACTCCAACAGCGCCTTGTAATAGACCGCCGCCATTGTTTCTAAGATCAAGCACCAAGCCTTTTAATTGAGGATTTTCTGCAGCCAACTCATTTAACTTTTTGGCTAGGTCCGGAATCGTTCTTTCTTGAAAGCTGGTGATGCGAACATAGGCAATGCCAGGTTCAATGAACTTTGCTTTAACAGACTGAACTTTGATTTCAGCGCGGGTGATGGTGATTGGAAAAGTTCTATCTTCACTTTTTCTGAAAATAGTTAAAGTGATTTTTGTGCCTGGTTCACCGCGCATCCGGCGAACGGCTTGATCAAGAGTCATGCCGCGCACAGGTTTGTCGTCCAAGCGAGTGATTAAGTCACCGGATAAAAGACCTGCCTTTGCGGCTGGGGTGTCTTCAATTGGATTAAGAATTTTGACAATGCCCTCTTCAGAGGTGATTTCAATACCCAAGCCTGCAAACTTACCTTGGGTATGTTCTTGCATTTCAGCAAAATCTTTTTTATCCAAGTAAGAGGAATGCGGGTCCAGTCCACTCACCATACCTTTGATGGCATCAGTCAATAAACGCTTGTCTTCAACAGGTTCAACATAATCGCGTTTGATTTGACCAAATACGTTTGATAGGTTGCGAAGTTCGTCTAGCGGTAAGGAGGAGCTTCCTTGTTGAGCAGTTGCTGAAAGTTGCAAAGTTAGTGCAACTCCAGCAATGAGTCCTGAGCAAACGAGGGCAATACTCTTTATCGAGCGGCGCATAATTATTTTTCTAAGTAAAAATGTTTAATTGGTTTTAAGTTGTCATCTAACTCATAAACAAGGGGTATTCCGTTAGGAATATTGATTTCCATGATGTCTGAATCAGATACGTCGTCTAGGTACTTTACTAGGGAACGAATACTATTGCCATGAGCTGCGATCAAAACTCTCTTGCCAGAGCGCAAAGCTGGGGCAATCGATTCTTCCCAAAGCGGCAAAACTCGAGCAACGTTGTCTTTCAAGCATTCGCCCAGAGGAATCTCCTCTTTTTTGAGTTTTGAGTAGCGAGGATCGTTAAATGATGCCCTTGGATCGTTAGGATCTAGCAAAGGAGGTCTTATATCGTAAGACCTTCTCCAAATGTGAACCTGCTCATCGCCATATTTGGCGGCCGTCTCAGCCTTGTTCAAGCCCGCCAGAGCCCCATAATGGCGCTCATTTAAGCGCCAGCTGTGGACTACTGGCAGCCAAAGCCTATCCATGGCTTCTTGGGCATGCCAAAGGGTTCTAATAGCCCTTTTGAGCACAGATGTGTAAGCAATGTCAAAATCATACCCGGCAGCCTTTAAACTCTCTCCAGCTTGAATAGCTTGCTGGATGCCGGTAGGGGTTAAATCAACATCTACCCAGCCGGTAAATCGGTTTTCTAGGTTCCATTGGGATTCGCCATGGCGGATAAGTACGAGTTGTTTCATATTCACATTCTATAATTTACTGATGGACTTCTTAACAAATACAAATAATTTATTACTTCTTGCCACCCTGCTTACATCGGGATTGGCCTTGGCATTGCCCCAGATCTTGGGGCGCCTTAACAAACAGCTGCTCAGTGTGCATGAGTCTGTGCAATGGATTAATCAGCGTCAAGCGCAGATTGTTGACATCCGCACGCCTGATGAATACAAAGCAGGCCATATAGCAAATTCTAAGCATTTGCCTCTTTCAGAGCTTGATTCGGGCCTAAAACAAGCAAAAATTGATAGCAACAAGCCTATCATTTTAGTTTGTTTGAGTGGAAATAGAGCAAATACTGCCCTTGCAAAGCTTAAAAAAGCTGGCTGTAAAGACGTTGTGTGCATGGAAGGTGGAATTTCTGCTTGGAATCAAGCAGGTATGCCACTCATCAAATAAGAGTTAATCATGACAAAAATTACCATGTACAGCACTCGAGTTTGCCCATATTGCATCATGGCTGAGAGATTGCTGGTTTCGAAGGGTGTTGAAGTCACTGAAAAAATCTTGGTTGATGTGGATCCGGTTCGTCGTGAAGAAATGATGAGCAGAACTGGGCGCCGCACTGTACCGCAAATTTTTATAGGTGAAACACATGTTGGTGGTTTTGATGATCTATCAGCATTGGACAAAGCAGGTAAATTAGACCCCTTATTGGGCAAGTAAATAGGAAAAATATGACAGAAGCAGTTAATAGTGAAATGGGCCAAGACCCAAGCTTTCAAATTCAGCGCGTGTATTTAAAAGACATTTCTTTGGAGCAACCCAATGCCCCAGAAATTTTATTAAATCAAGGCGAACCAAAATTAGAAGTTCAGGTTGATATTCAAGCCAAACAATTAGACGATGTTAATTTTCACGTTACTTTAATTGGTAGCGTGACAACCAAGATCGAAGACAAGGTACTCTTTTTGGTAGAGGCTCAGCAATCAGCTATTTTTGAAATTCGCAACATGCCTGATGAGCAAATGAATCCTTTATTGGCAATTGCTTGCCCAACTATTTTGTTCCCATATTTGCGTGCAAATATTGCAGACATGATCAGTCGCGCAGGATTTCAACCTGTTCATTTGGCTGAAATTAATTTCCATGCTTTGTATGAGCAACGTATGGCACAGGGCGGTCAAGCGGAAGCTTCAAACGATAGCGGAATTATTCTGCCCAACTGATGAAGCGTATTTATTTTCTTGGGGCAGGTGCATGGGGAACCGCAATGGCCATGCATGCCTCAAAAAATAAAAAAGGACTTCCGGTTACCTTATGGAGTCGTTCTGTCGAGCTTGCTGAAAGTATGCGGGCAACAGGCTCTAATCAAAAATATCTTCAAGACATTCAATTGCCGACTGAACTTTTAATCAGCAGTGATTGGAATCAGTTATTTGAAAATTGTCGTGAAGAAGATTTGTTGTTGATTGCAACTCCTGTTTCCGGTTTAAAGGAAACAGTTAATCAATTGCTACAACTTCAGCAGATCCCTAAAAATTGGGTTTGGTTGTGTAAAGGCTTGGAGCCAAAAACTTCATTAATGCCTCATCAAGTCATTGCAAGGGAGTTGAATCTTGGCTCTGCCAATGACAGAGGTATCAAAACTGCAGTTCTGTCAGGTCCAAGTTTTGCTTCAGAGGTTGCAAAAGGGTTGCCTTGCGCGCTGACCGTTGCAAGTGACTCAAATGATTTAATTGTTTTGGTTCAAGATGCCTTGCACCATGGCAACATGCGCATTTATGGCAGTAACGATATCGTTGGTGTTGAACTGGGCGGCGCCATCAAAAATGTTTTAGCCATTGCAACAGGTATTGGCGATGGCTTGGGTCTAGGTTTAAATGCCAGGGCTGCGTTATTAACTCGTGGCCTATCAGAGATGATGCGTTTAATAACAGCCATGGGCGGTAAATCTGAAACAGCCATGGGTTTGACTGGTGTCGGGGATTTAATTCTGACTGCAACCGGTGACTTATCAAGAAATCGACGTGTCGGACTTCAGTTGGCTACAGGAAAAAAATTACCAGAAATACTTGGCCATTTGGGTCACGTTGCGGAGGGTGTGCTTTGCGCTCAAGCTGTCAGTGATCTTGCAAAATCCAAGGGCATTGAAATGCCTATCACTCACATGGTGTGCGAGGTTCTGTTCAAAGAATTGGATGCAGCTACAGCGGTTAAATTATTGATGGGTAGAGACGCCAGGTCCGAAGCGTAGTAATTTATTCGCCGCCCTTGAAGTCCATTTGACGCCAAGCCTCATAAACTATCACCGCTACAGTGTTTGACAGATTCAAGCTGCGGCTGTTTGCCCTCATCGGTAAACGCACACGTTTCTCTGGCAGAAATTGATCACGAATTTCTTGTGACAGGCCTCTGGTTTCGGATCCAAAAACCAAATAATCATTTTCTTGAAATTGAGACTTAGCCAAAGTGCCGGTTCCTTTGGTTGTGAGAGCAAACATTCTTTCTTGCGCAGGTTTTTCCTGTTGAAGAAAATCTTGCCAACTTTCATGAACCTTCATGTTGGCGTATTCGTGATAATCCAACCCCGCTCGCTTCAAGCTTTTGTCCTCAAGCGGAAAGCCCAGTGGTTTGACCAAGTGAAGTTGTGCGCCAGTATTGGCGCACAAGCGAATGATGTTGCCAGTATTGGGTGGAATTTCTGGTTCTACAAGAACAATATTTAGCATGATGATTTATTGGGCGTTCTAAGAATCACCCAATTATGAACACTTTGAGCTCCAAAATCTTTAAGTAATTGCGCAATCACACTTAAAGTTGCCCCAGTCGTCATGACATCATCAACTAAAACAATGTTTTTATTTTTAATGAGGCTAATATTTTTGGGGGTGATTGAGAAAACATTGTTTAAGCGCTGAGCCCGCTCTTGTTTGCTGGCCGATACTTGATTGCCTTCAATGTGGATTCTATTCAGCACTTTCCAGTTGCTTCTTATTTTTAGTTTTTTTGAAAATATTTTGCAAAGTTCCCAAGATTGATTAAAGCCTCTTTGATGAAGTTTTTCTTGGCTCAGAGGAATAGGCAGTATCCAATCAACTGCTTGACTGTTCTGAAGCCCTTTCGGATGAATATCTAGCCAAGCATCTAGAAGGCCATGAGCAATCGCAATTTGATGTTGGTATTTATAGGAGTGAATAGCTTCAGTTAAAAATCCACCATAACTGTCAAGGCAAAGTGTTGCATCAAAAGCCGGCCGTTTTCTTAGGCAACCCGTGCACAAAGGATTTTTTTCGTGGGGCGCTATTGGCAAGGCGCACTGAGCGCATCGATTTATCTGGGAGTCTTTTAGTCGTTTGCGACACTTTTGGCATATCGTTGCCGTTTGAAACTCCCGGCACCCAATACAGGAAGTAGGCAGGAGTAAATTCATGTAACGCTCAGTATACTGAGCGCTTATGCCCACAACATCAACAGTGCCAAGCGCATTCTCAAGCTCAGGCTCAAGAACCATTCCTGAATTTCTAGCATTAGAAATTGCTCAGCGCATGGCTGAAAAATTAGAGATTGTGCGTTTACAACCAAAAAAAATTGGCCATCTTGGGGAATTAAACTTAAACGTTCTAGGTTCTTATTATCCGGATGCTGATCATCGTTGCTTTGATCCGAGATTTTCTTCAAACGCTGTTTCGCAGTTGTTTAAAAAAATCACTCGCCAACATTTTTATAGCTACCAAGAGCCCTCAACTGTTGGGGCTGCTGACTTTGATTTGATTTGGTCAAATCTGGAGTTGCATCTTCAGAGTGAGCCTGAAGCACTCATGAAAGGCTGGAGAAGCAGGCTCAAGCCCGAAGGCTTGTTGATGTTCAGCTATCTTGGCCCCGATACGGGAAAAGAGCTTACAAAACTTTTCCGCAATGATTGTTTACGCAAGAATGCAGGCAGCTTGGACATGCATGATGTGGGTGATGGATTGATGCAGGCTGGCTTTTCTGAGCCAGTGATGGATATGGAGTACCTGACTTTGTCCTACGATGACCCTCATTTATTGTGTAAAGAGGCGTTTAATTTGGGATTGTTAACTTCCCCTGAGTCAGCAGAGCATTTGATTCAAGCGGAATTGGAGTTGACCATTACGCTCGAAGTTGTCTACGGGCACGCATGGGCACCCGATACCTTGCTTTCTCAAAAGAAAGCCGGAATAACAACTATCAGCCCCGATCAAATTGTTAGATCTAAAAAATAAGTAAGCAAGCGCACACATACGTTAATGTCTAA
>JBEIOY010000024.1:0-12722 GCA_040377355.1 Burkholderiaceae bacterium
AGGTAAGAGATATTTACGCTATTGGTGATGACCAGTTGTTGATGGTGACCACTGATCGCTTATCTGCATTTGATGTTGTCATGGGTGAGCCTATTCCTGGTAAAGGGATTGTTCTAAATGAGATGGCAAATTTTTGGTTTGAGAAATTGAGTCATGTGATCCCCAATCATTTGACAGGCATAGATCCGTGTTCAGTTGTGGCGGCCAATGAAGTGAATCAAGTCAAAGGTCGAGCCATTGTGACAAAGCGTTTAAAACCGATCATGGTTGAAGCGGTTGTGCGTGGTTATTTGTCAGGTAGTGGTTGGAAGGATTATCAAGACACTGGCTCAATTTGCGGCATCAAATTGCCAGCTGGGCTTAAAAATGCACAACAGTTACCTGAACCAATTTTTACGCCAGCCGCAAAAGCTGATGTTGGTGAGCATGATGAAAATATTTCTTATGCTGAGGTTGAAAAACGTATTGGCCAAGAATTGGCAGCAAAAATCAAAGAGGTCAGCATTCGTTTGTACAAAGAAGCTTCTATTTATGCTGCAAGCAAAGGCATCATCATTGCCGACACGAAATTTGAATTTGGTTTAGATGAAAATAATTCATTGGTCTTGATGGATGAAGTTTTGACTGCTGACTCATCTCGTTTTTGGCCAGCTGCATCGTATCAAGTAGGATCTAATCCACCATCCTTTGATAAACAGTTTGTGCGTGACTGGCTGGAGTCTGTGAGACTTGAAGGTAAGCCATGGAATAAGTCTGCGCCTGCACCAAAATTACCTGATGATGTGATCGAAAAAACAGCGGCTAAATACCGTGAAGCCTTAAAAATACTGACTGCTTAATTGCTCGCTGAAAAGCAAAAAGGAAAAATGATGAGTCAAAAGCCAATTGTTGGAATCTTGATGGGTTCAAATTCTGATTGGGACACCATGCAAAATGCAGCTCAAACTCTCACTGAGTTTGGTGTTGCCTTTGAGGCCAAGGTGGTTTCTGCGCATCGCATGCCTGATGACATGTTCGCCTATGCTGAAACAGCTGCGCAGCGCGGTATCAAGGCAATCATTGCCGGCGCTGGTGGTGCCGCTCATTTGCCGGGCATGTTGGCGGCAAAAACAATCGTACCTATTTTTGGAGTGCCTGTGGCCTCAAAGCATTTGAGTGGTGAAGATTCACTTTTATCAATCGTGCAAATGCCCAAAGGTATTCCTGTGGCAACTTTTGCAATTGGTGAAGCCGGCGCAGCTAATGCAGCACTGCATGTGATTGCTAATCTTGCCGTCAATGATCCTGCTCTAGCTAAAAAGTTAGAGGCTTTCCGCGGAGCTCAAACTGAAAAAGCACGAGCCATGAACTTGCCAGGACATTCTTGATCTATGGCTGATCGTCAAAACCCCATTTTGCCGGGATCTTATTTAGGAATTCTTGGGGGTGGTCAATTGGGTCGCATGTTCACTCATGCCGCTCAAGCTATGGGCTACAAAGTGTGCGTCTTGGACCCAGACGCACACAGTCCTGCTGGAGTTGTTGCAGATAAACATATTCAAGCAAATTACACCGACAGCGCTGCCTTGAAAGAAATGGCCTCGATCTGTCAAGCAGCCAGTACTGAATTTGAAAATGTTCCAGCCAAAGCGCTTGATGAGCTTGAATCTTTGGGCGTGTTTGTTGCCCCAAGAAGTGCTGGAGTGTCTATTGCGCAAGACCGTGTTGCAGAAAAGAAGTTTTTGGCAACTTGGCAAAAGGAAGCTGGCATTGGCCCAGCACCTTATCAAGTGATTGAAAAGCAAAGCGATGCCGAAAAAGTTTCGACTGAACTGTTCCCAGGTATTTTAAAAACTGCCCGGATGGGTTATGACGGCAAGGGGCAAGTGACGGTTCATGATCGTGATGAACTTATAAAGGCCTGGAATGATTTTGGTCAAGTGGTATGTGTTCTAGAAAAACGCATGGACTTGGCCTTTGAAGTATCAGCATTGGTGGTGCGTGGTCATGATGATGATGTCGTTGCCTATCCAATCGCACAAAATATTCACAAAAATGGCATTTTGCACACAACAACCGTGCCGGCCCCATCGATCCACTCTGCTCAAGAAATAAAAATTATCGATGCTGCTAAAGAAATTATTCGCCGCTTAGATTACGTGGGCGTCTTGTGTGTTGAGTTCTTTGTTCTCAAAAATGGTGAAGTGGTTGTCAATGAAATTGCACCACGCCCACATAATTCTGGCCACTACACGCAAAATGCATGTTTAACCAGTCAATTTGAGCAGCAAGTTCGAGCCATGGCTCGCTTACCTTTGGGTAGCACTGAATTGATTGGGCCAAGCATCATGCTCAACATCTTGGGGGATGAATGGTTGGTCTCTGGAAAACAAGAGGAGCCTTCTTGGGAAAAAATTCTGAAGGCTCCATCAGCAAAGCTTCACCTTTACGGCAAAGCTGAGCCTCGTGTGGGGCGCAAAATGGGACACATTAATTTTGTGGGCAAAACTTCCTCAGTTGTTGAGTTGATTTGCCAAGAGGCCGTACGAGTTCTAAAAATTACGCGTTGATCATGCCTGATCCAATCAAAAGGGCGGTAGAAATTCTTAAGGCTGGTGGTTTGGTGGCCATGCCCACTGAAACAGTGTACGGCTTAGCAGCTGATGCCAATAATGTCTCAGCAATCAATAAAGTATTTTCCAGTAAAGGCCGCCCCTCTGGGCACCCTTTGATTGTGCACATCGCTCAACCTGAGTTAAATGTTGCTAATGATCTGCAAGCCACCTCGGTTGCATGGCGCGAAATACTTAGTCAATGGTCAAGAGATGTTTCACCAGAAGCTTTGATCTTGGCCCAAGTATTTTGGCCAGGTCCTTTGACCATGATTCTCCCAAAAGCCAAAAATGTTTTATTGGAAGTCACTGGTGGACAAGAAACCGTTGGTGTTCGCTGTCCCAAGCATCCAATGGCACAAAACTTATTGAAGGATTTTGGCGGTGGTTTGGCTGCGCCATCCGCCAATCGTTTTGGCAGAATTTCCCCGACAACTGCTGAGCATGTGCGCGAAGAATTTTCAGGTAATGAAGTATTGGTGCTAGATGGCGGGCCCTGTGATGTGGGTATTGAATCAACCATTGTTGATTTGACTCGCTTAGATACTCATGGCCCTGTTATTTTGCGACCAGGCGCAATCACTCAAACCATGATCAATCATGCACTTGATGGAGCTGTTGAGGTTGATGGAATTACTATAAAGACAGCATCAGCAACTTCAAAATCCAATGCACCCGCACCAAGAGTCTCGGGAAGTTTGAGTGCGCACTATGCTCCGAGGACTAAATTACTTGTATATGATCCAAAAGATGCCAAGTCAATATTTTCTAAAGTAAATGAAACTTCAGGATTTAAGCAAATTGCTTGGGTACATTTTCCGAAAGATTTGTCTGTTAATGAGTATGGCTTAAAGAATGTGACAAAAGAATTGGTGTTGCCTCTTGAATCAAAGGCATTTGCTCGCGAGCTTTATGCAATGCTTAGGCAACTAGATGCGTTGAATCTTGATTGTATTTTCTTTGAACAAATACCCGATGGCATTGAATGGGATGCAATCAGAGATAGGCTGGGTCGCGCCTCAGTAGGTTCTGGCCTTTAATTGCTGAGGACCATCATCCAGGAGCCAAGTCATTAATGCATCATGGATGCCTCGTCCTGCATGAGCGTTCTGATGATTGATGAATGATGAAATTGCGTACACTTGGCCGGTTTTACTCACAACATAGCCTGAAATACTTCTTACGTCAGCCAATGATCCAGTTTTGATATAAGCCCCATATTTTTTGATTGGTTTGGGAAATTGAGATAAATTATTTTCGAATGCCTGCGCGTCACTCTTTCTCGGGTTGTATTGACGAAGTTTATCCATCAAGCGATGTTTCATTGTTCCATCCACTCCAGCAATGGGGAGCGATTCGGTGAAGTAATCTCGGGTAGAAGAATTTAAGCCTAAGAGCAATACTTGATTGAGATGCTTGGAGCTAATTCTTTCGATGCGTGATAAGCCAGAACCATTTTCAATGACGAGCTCAGGCATGTCTAGTTGATATTTCTTGAGCCATGATTTAACGACTATATTTCCGCTATTGGTATTTCCAGGCCCACCATTTTTTTCTATGGCAAGCGTGAGTAAAACTTGTCTTGCCATCACATTATTCGAGAGCTTATTGATGTCTTTAACAGATTCATACAAGGGAATACCAAAATGAGTCACGATGGGTCGATAAGATTCAGTTAATTGACCGGTTTTAATCACCGGCTTCTTTCCCCATGTGCCACCAAGATCTTGCCATGCGGCAATTAAGCTCTGAGACAAAAATTGATCGCTGTCAGACGCAACAATATTCCAATTAGCAGTGGAGCAAGCGCTGGGGTAGTGACCATTAAAGCTGGCAACCCAGCCTGAATTCTTCTCCACTTTCAACGACATTTTGATGCCATCTCGCCAATTTGTGCATGGACCATCTACCACAACCAAGTTATTGTTAATTGATAGATTCGCCATTCGAGGAGTTTGCTTAATGACAACTAAGCGATTTTCAAGATTTGGATAAAACTCAAAACTAAAGCTATTAAAGGCAAATAAAAGAGCATCGGGCGCTACGTTATAAGAACGGGTTGGGTCGTCATCTGAGAATGATGACTCTTTGACTGATTTGTCATAAGCACTTCTATCAAAAATTAAGTCCCCATGGATATTTTTTACCCCGCTTGCCTTGAGGTTGGCTAAAAGCTTATTCACTTCCTCAGGAATTAATTTTGGGTCACCGCTGCCTCTGATGAGCAAGTCTCCCCGCAGAGTGCCTTTTGAGATTTGACCATTGGTGAATAAATCAGTTTTCCACCTGTATTGAGGGCCTAGCATTTCCATGGCAGCCAAACTTGTGACTAGCTTCATCGTGGACGCTGGATTCATGGCCAAGTTTTCCTGCCAATGGATCACATCATGAGAGTTAAAGGTCGCATGATCTTTTTGACTGGTGATTTTTGAAACAGAAATTGAAATCGCTTCTTTGGGTATAGTGCTTTTTTTGATGGCCGACTCAACAGGTGGAGGCAAAAAATCCTTTGCCAATAGGCCAAAGCTTTGGGAAACTAAAACAAAGCCCATCAATATCAGTAAATGTCTCTTAAATAGCATGCCTGAATCATATAGCCTAATGAGTACTTATGCACCTATGACTTATTAGCTACAAACCCATAGTGATTTTTTTCAATATTTTATTTGAGCGAATCAGGGCTACGCATAAATCGTAAAAAATAGGACGATGCGGCATGGGTATTTTTGCCTGAAATTGTTCGCAAAGTTTGATTAGTCTTAAGTCATTGCTTAGTTTGGCGCCACCGAGCAATTTATGGACAATCCCTTTTAATTCAATTTCACTCAATACCCATTTTTGCTTTCCGAGACATTGCCCTAAAAGATCCAATGATTTCTCTTGATACCTCAAGATTTCTTCGGCAATGATCTTGTGCATTGAGTATTGTGGGTCAGCGGGGTCTTTGAATGTCGTCAAATATGTTTTTTCTAGGGACAACTCTTGCTGCCAATCCTTTAAGGATGCAGGCTTGATCAAAACGAAATCAAAAACATTATTAGGATTTAGCAGTCTATGAGCCCCATCTGTGTGGGCAGTGATACCAAAAATCTTGATATTCGATCCATAGTGTTGGTGGGCAGTAATCGCTAATTGATCCCCATTCATGATGGGCATGGTCAAGTCTGTGACCAAAATATCAAAGGATGACTCACGAATTGTCTTTAAGGCCTCTTGACTGCAAGCGCTTGAGTGAACGCAATATCCCATGTCTTTAAATTGTGCCTCTGTGATGAGTCTGCTTGGAGTGTGATCATCCACGATCATCACACTTTCATGATGGGTAATGATGGGTGTAACCTTTTCATGAACCCTGTTTATTCTTGTGTACTTGGGATGTTCTATGGACCTTTTAAAAGAAAGGGTGAAGCTTGCTGATGTGCCAAACCCCTCTTCGGAATCAATATCTAGTTTGCCGCCCATCATCGCAATGAGCTGCTTTGCAATGGTTAAGCCAAGCCCTGTGCTTGAGTGTGATTGCTCTGTATCAAAATGTTCATATTGTTCGTAGGGCTGGAATATTCTTGCTATGTGTGCCTGGGGTATCCCTTTGCCATTATCAGAAACCTCAAAATAGATGATTTGAGCAAAATGATCATTTGCAAGAGTTCGAGTCGTGATTTGAACGCTGCCATTTGGGCTGAACTTAATGGCATTGCTGATCAAGTTATGCAATACCTGACCCAGTCTTGTGCCGTCAGTAATCAAACTTTCTGCAATTTCTGGGCAGATATGACAGCTGATCGCGGTGTTATTTTTTTGTGCAAGACTGCTGAATGTTCGGTTGATGTTTTTAATCAGATTACCTAGGTTGCAGGCCTCCGTCTTTATTTGCATTTTTCCAGCATCAATTTTTGACAAATCCAGTAATTGATTAAGAACCTCAAGCATTGACTCTGCTGAGGCATGCGCACTTTCTAGAATGGTTTTTTCGGAATGGTCTAAATGACTATTGCGTAAAAGTTTTTCTTGGATGCTGAGTATGGCGCTGATCGGTGTTCTGATTTCATGACTGATAGTTGAAATTGCCTGATTTTTTGTTTCTTGAAAGGCGCTCAGATTCTTTTGATTTTTTTGGGCAAGATTAGACCAATGCCTATTTCTAATAAGTAAGTAAACACTTAATAAGCAAGTACAAAGTAATGTAAAGAGAGTTAGCTGATATTCGTCAGGCATCAGTTATTCGATTGGTTCTGCAAAATGAAATTAATTCGGCAATGTTGCTAACACCAATTTTTTTATAAACACGGGCCTTATAAGTGGATACAGTTTTGGTACTGATATGGAGAAATTCTGAGATGGCGCTATTGGGATGCCCGTCAGCCAAGTATTTGATAACTTGAAATTCTCTTGGTGAAAATGATGAAATGATTTGATCATCACTGCTGAATATTTTCGAAGAATTATTGATGTGAAAAAATGTATACCCTTGAGAAACCGCCAGGCAAGCAGCTAGGATGATGTCTGAGCTGGCTGTTTTATTGATAAAGCCATGCCCACCTAGACTTCTGACGCGACCGCCATACACCTTGGCCTCTAAAGAAGATACCACCAAGATCCTGCAGTCTGGAGAAATGATTTTCAAGCGGCGAATCACATCAAACCCATCTATTTTTGGCATATCGATATCCAAAATGATCAGGTCTGTATCATTTTCTCTGACAAACTCGAGGCAGCCATCACCATCGACTGCCTCTCCGATGATTTCAAAGTGAACTTGTTGTGCGAGCATGTTTTTCAGCGCCCAAAGCATGGCTGGATGGTCGTCAACTAATAGGACTTTTTTCCTCATCTAACTCACTCCTTTTGTGACTGTTGCTTTATCAGTTGCCTCATGGCTAATTGTTGTTTGGCTGTCTTTCCCATTTTTAGAACTTGGTGAAGTGTCATTTGAGGCATGATGTGTTTGCCGTAGTAACAATCAATCACATGCTTTTCAGCCACGGATTTTTCGTGCATGAGTTTGATGGGTCCTGCCACTGATCGAGCATCATTGGCATGAATGAGCGCTTTAAGTGCAATCAAATTCTTCTCACACTGACTTCCTGGTATTGCTTGCCTGATGAGGTCACCCGCTAGATGGATGTGGGTGAATCGATGATGGAGCATCAGCTGGCATTCTTCATCCTGTCCTGTGAAGTTCAACAGATGAAACAGAACTCCTAGACGCTGTAATTGCACCAAAGCTTCTTCTAGCTGAGATGTTTGTTTTAATTGAGCTAAATCGTTGATGCCAACATAAATGAGGCCAATGGGTAAGTGACACTTCAGCAACACTTCTTGAAAGCCATTCATCAAATCTGGGTCAATCAACCATTCGGCTTTCATGGCAAGCATGATGGGGTATGGTTTGAGAAAGCCATGCCAATAATTGGCCGCACGAACACCTTCTTTGATCAAACCAATCACTGCATCTTTTGAGGCTTGCTCTAAGGCCGTGAGGGTGACAAATTCAGTGACAAGGTCTTTGGAGCTCAATGCCAGTTCAAACGATAAGTTTTGAGAATTGGCCCACACCTCAAGCTGCCTACTTTCAGGCTGCATCATCACTTCATACAACTTTTCCTGATGAAGCTCTTTAACAGCCAATCCTGGTTTTTTGGTCCAATTTTTAACAAGCGAATAGAGCCGAGATTTAGGTTTCATAATTAAATCCAATAAAATCAATTATTTAGTGATTTTTGATCACCAATATTTACATTGCTCTTGAGAAAAGCTTGTATATGAATGCTTAGGAAATCCATTCTTTGAACGGAAAGTCTGGTCATGACCCTTGAAATGCTGAGCATCCATCCCTATAATTAGCACTCAACCAGTTAGAGTGCTAACAATGTTTCAAATCGTTCACACTTCTTCTGGAAATTATAATTAATTATTTTTACTAACTGTTGAGTAAATACTTACTAACTTTTTTAAAGGAGTCAAAATGAAACTACGCCCTTTGCATGATCGAGTGATCATCAAGCGTTTAGACAACGAAACAAAAACTGCTTCAGGCTTGGTGATTCCTGAGACTGCAGCTGAAAAGCCAGATCAAGGTGAGATCCTTGCGGTTGGCACAGGTAAAAAAGATGAGTCAGGCAAAGTTATTCCACTAGATGTAAAAGTGGGCGACCGTGTTTTGTTTGGCAAGTATGCAGGTCAGACAGTGAAAGTGGATGGCGATGAGCTTCTCGTGATGCGCGAAGAAGACATCATGGCAGTTGTTCAGAAGTAATTAAATAAGAGACATCGAAAGGAATTCAAATGGCAGCAAAAGATGTATTTTTAGGCGACAGCGCGCGTACGCGCATGGTCGAGGGCGTTAACATTTTGGCTAACGCAGTTAAAGTAACTTTAGGACCTAAAGGCCGTAACGTGGTTTTAGAGCGTTCATTTGGCGGTCCAATGGTAACTAAAGACGGCGTGTCAGTTGCTAAAGAGATTGAGCTAAAAGATAAGCTTCAAAACATGGGCGCGCAGATGGTTAAAGAAGTTGCATCTAAAACAGCTGATAACGCTGGTGACGGTACAACAACTGCAACAGTTTTAGCTCAGTCAATCGTTCGTGAAGGCATGAAGTATGTGGTGGCCGGTCACAATCCTATGGATTTAAAGCGCGGCATTGATAAAGCAGTGACAGCAGCGATTGCTGAAATCACAAAAATCAGCAAGCCATGCACAACCACTAAAGAAATCGCTCAAGTTGGTTCTATCTCAGCAAACAGCGATTACAGCATTGGTGAGCGTATTGCTGAAGCAATGGAAAAAGTGGGCAAAGAGGGTGTTATCACGGTTGAAGATGGCAAGTCATTGGAAGATGAATTAGATGTTGTAGAAGGTATGCAGTTTGATCGTGGATACCTTTCACCATATTTCATCAGTAACCCAGAAAAGCAAGTAGCTATTCTTGAGAACCCATTCGTTTTGTTGTTTGATAAGAAAATCAGCAACATTCGTGATTTGTTGCCAGTATTGGAGCAAGTAGCTAAAGCTGGCCGTCCACTATTGATCATTGCTGAAGATATCGAAGGCGAAGCCTTGGCAACTTTGGTGGTTAACAACATTCGTGGCATTTTGAAGACTTGTGCTGTTAAAGCTCCAGGTTTCGGTGATCGTCGTAAAGCCATGCTTGAAGACATCGCCATATTGACTGGTGGTCAAGTGATTGCTGAAGAAGTTGGTTTGACGCTAGAAAAAGTAACACTACAAGACTTAGGTCAAGCAAAGCGCATTGAAATTGGTAAAGAAAACACAACCATTATTGATGGCGCTGGCGAAGCCAAAAACATCGAAACTCGCGTTAAGCAAATTCGTTCACAAATCGAAGAAGCTACCAGTGACTACGATCGTGAAAAGCTACAAGAGCGCGTTGCTAAATTAGCAGGTGGTGTTGCAGTTCTTCGTGTTGGCGCAGCCACAGAAGTAGCAATGAAAGAGAAGAAGGCCCGTGTTGACGACGCATTACACGCTACACGTGCTGCCGTTGAAGAAGGTATTGTTCCTGGCGGCGGTGTTGCCTTGGTTCGTGCTAAACAAGCCATCATGGGTTTGAAGGGCGATAACGCAGACCAAAATGCTGGTATCAGCATTGTTTTGCGCGCCATGGAAGAGCCACTTCGTATCATCGTTTCTAACGCTGGTGACGAAGCAAGTGTTGTTGTGAATAACGTAGCTGCTGGCAAAGGCAACTATGGTTACAACGCAGCATCTGGCGAATATGGTGACATGGTTGAAATGGGTGTTATTGACCCAGCTAAAGTAACTAAAACAGCCCTAGTGAATGCAGCATCTGTTGCTGGTTTATTGTTGACAACAGACTGTGCAGTTGTTGATTCACCAAAAGACGACTCTGCAGGCGGTATGCCTGATATGGGTGGTATGGGTGGTGGTATGGGTGGTATGGGCGGCATGATGTAATTGAGTCCATACTCAAATAAAAAAGGCGCTTCGGCGCCTTTTTTATTTCTTCTTCATAAAATCATCAAACATTAAGTATTAAGCATTAATTCAAAGACTCACTGTGACGATGTTTATGGCCTCTTGTGGTTAAAGCCTTCTTACGACTTTTAATTATTTTGCTTGATTTCTTTTGGCCGTACGCATTTGGAGATATACCTGCAGTTAGCAGAGCATGTCTTTTGATTTGAGCAAGCGATAAACGTTTTTTGATATTCATGTGATTACTATACGGTAATCAATCAGCACTTATCAAATTTTGCGCCTGATGCAGGCAACAAAAAACCGCCCGTAGGCGGTTGTTTGCGAAGCGATTGAGGTTTACTCAACAGCTTTGACCATGTCTTCAATGACTTTCTTCGCATCACCGAAGACCATCATGGTTTTGTCCATGTAGAACAATTCGTTATCAAGACCTGCATAACCTGAAGCCATAGAACGTTTGTTCACAATCACAGTCTTGGCTTTGTAAGCCTCAAGAATTGGCATACCGAAAATCGGGCTGCCTGGAGTTCTTGCGGCTGGGTTCACAACGTCGTTGGCACCTAGAATCAATACAACGTCGGCCTGACCGAATTCACTGTTGATGTCTTCCATCTCGAACACTTGATCGTATGGAACTTCAGCTTCAGCCAAAAGAACGTTCATGTGACCAGGCATACGACCAGCCACAGGGTGGATCGCATACTTTACTGTGACACCAGCATGAGTGAGTTTCTCTGTCAGCTCTTTGAGCGCATGTTGAGCGCGAGCAACTGCAAGACCATATCCTGGAACAATGATGACTGTCTCAGCGTTGGTCATCAAGAAGGCTGCATCGTCTGCAGAACCTGATTTAACGTTGCGCTGCTCTTGAGAGCCACCAGCAGCTGCAGTACCTGCATCACCACCGAAACCACCAAGAATCACATTGAAGAATGAACGATTCATCGCCTTACACATGATGTAAGACAAGATCGCACCAGAAGAACCAACCAATGAGCCAGCCACAATCAACATGGAGTTATTCAATGAGAAGCCAATACCAGCTGCAGCCCAGCCAGAATATGAGTTCAACATGGAAACAACCACAGGCATATCAGCACCACCAATTGGGATAATGATTAAAACACCCAAAATGAAGGCAATCGCTACCATCACAACAAAGTAGTTCCAAGCGGGTTCTGAGCCAGGGGCGATAGAGAACATCACACCACAACCCACCATCACAATCGCAAGAATCAAATTAAGCATGTGCTGACCTGGGAAAGTCACGGGAGCACCTTGGAATAAACGGAACTTGTATTTGCCAGACAATTTACCAAAGGCAATCACAGATCCTGAGAAAGTAATTGCGCCAACAAATGTACCGATGAATAACTCAAGACGGTTACCTAGAGGAATTGGCTCGCCTAAATTCACAATACCAAATGCGTGAGGCTCAGCAACTGCTGCCACAGCGATACAAACTGCTGCAAGACCAATCATGCTGTGCATGAATGCCACTAGCTCAGGCATTTTTGTCATTTCAACACGCTTGGCCATGATTGCACCAGCACCACCACCAACCACAAGACCCGCTAGAACATAAGCCATACCACCTGCTGCTGATTCTTTAGCAAGCATCATGACTAGACCAACTGTTGTGATGATCGCAATCGCCATACCTGTCATACCAAACAAATTACCTTTGATGGAAGTTGTTGGATGAGATAAACCTTTAAGCGCCTGAATAAAACAAATAGAAGCGACTAAATATAAAAGCGTCACGAGATTTAAGCTCATGCTGTTTCTCCTTTTGCTTTTTTATCTTTTTTCTTAAACATTTCGAGCATGCGTCTTGTGACCAAGAAACCACCAAACACGTTGACTGCTGCTAAAGCAACAGCAATCGTGCCCATTGATTTACCAAGTGTGCCTTCAGTTAATGCTGCGGCTAGCATGGCGCCAACGATGATGATCGCTGAAATAGCATTCGTCACAGCCATCAAAGGCGTGTGTAGTGCTGGGGTGACATTCCAAACAACGTGATAACCAACATAAATGGCTAGCACGAAGATGATGAGGTTATAAATAGTTGGGCTGATCATGTCCATGATTTTTTCCTTGTAATTCTTCTTATGCGTTCTGACGAAGAACTTGACCGTTTTGACACATCAAGCAGGCTGTCACGAT
>JBEIOY010000109.1:0-4877 GCA_040377355.1 Burkholderiaceae bacterium
ACCATGACCATTGGTACATCTGCAACCATTCCAAGGTGCTCAAAATCTGTCATTGGATCGTAGCCCAAATTTTTATACAAGCCTGGGGCTGTTGACATACCAATGTGATGAATTAACACGGTATAACCATCCTTCGGTGCACTCATTACCTTTTTAGCAGCAATCGTGCCACCGGCGCCCGGGGAGTTATCAATGATGATTGTCTGTTTCAGAGTCTTGCCCATTACTAGGGCGATTTCACGAGCAACTTTGTCTGTTGGGCCACCAGCAGCAAATGGAACGACCATTGTTATTGGCTTGTCAGCTGGGAATGCTGCATGCGCGCCGGCAGAAAGACTGCCAGCGATAATACCTACTGCCATCATGGCATGACGAATACTTTTATTCATAAATATCTCCTGTATGGTTGTTGCCGTAAAAGAAGCAAATCAACAATACGATTGTAAGGAATTATTAAGAAAAATCATTAAAAGTAATTGTGTAATTGCCTAGTACTTACCCTAGCTCTAGTGGCTGACAGCCTCTAATGCAGGGCTTATGTCTGCTTAAATACCATTTGATATGCATGGTATTTGGATTCACAAGAGCTTGCAGATTTCATGATCAGATGTAATTGTGACTTTTTCTTTGATGGCTCGTTTGGCAATTTTTAAGACCTGCTTATCTTTGCTGATCAACGCAGATGGTCTGAGGCTGTAGGCTAAATTAATGAATACTTGATCATCTCGATCTTTGCATTTCCACGGCGCCTGACAAAGCTCTTCATCAGAAACAATTCTTGCCCATTTTTTCCATTGCTCACCGATGAGATGCTGCTGATCTTCATTTAAAGAAAATTGTTCTCGCCCAATGACATCTATGAATTCTGCAAAAGTCTTATCGGTGGCAACTGCATCTAACTTTTTAGCATCAAGCGCTGCTCGCAAGGGATGAGCCCGCTCATCATCAAATACCAAAATATCTAAAAGAATATTGGTGTCTAAAATAATGATTGGCTTCACTTCACCATCACCCTATCGTTTTGTTCGCCAGCGATATCTTATTGAGCAATTGAAAAAGAGGGGATCTTAATTTGATCTTTTTGTGATTCAAAGTAAATCTCCCATGGGGAATCAGAAGGTTTATTAACGACCAAATTAAGGCCTTGCTGGATAAAATCAGATACATCAGTATCTAAATCATAGCGATCAGTAAATGCAGAAATATTGGCTGCCAAGTTATTCATACTTTCTGTAGCAATCTTATATTCTTCACTTGCTTGATCTTTTATTTTGGGCTCAATTTTTTTATAAACACTCATGCCAAACCAGTAATGCAAAGCAATGAGCCAAGCATAAATATTATAAAAATCAGCCGTTCTTTCTGAAAGTTGTTTTTTCTGAAAATATAAGCCTAAGAATGAGTCATTAAAAGTTCTTAGGCAAGCCAGGTGCTGCATCCACTCTGCTTCAACTTGATCCCATTCAATATCATCAAGTAACTCAACAATATGTCCCACAGCATATAAAGTAAATTTAAACTGTTCTTTATGAACCGCCAACTTATCTCTATCGAGCCGTTGGGCAGCACTCATCCATAAAGACGTCAAATGCCAAATAGTTATTTCGTGGGGCGTTAGATTTGGAATCTTGTTGGCAATTGCTAAATACTCTGGTTTAAGAACGGCCAATATTTCTTTGACCATTTCTTCATGTTCGTTTGAGCCATATATTGACATTGATTGCTTTCGTAATTTTCTTTAGTTAGTTAATGATAACAATCATATGGTTTTTACAAGCCAGCCTCTTTCGTGACTTCCTGCAATGCGCAGTATTAAGGAAGTTACTCGACGGTCACTGATTTTGCAAGATTGCGCGGCTTATCAACATCAGTACCTCTCGCGCATGCGGTGTGATACGCCAGCAATTGCAGCGGAATGACGTGCAAAATTGGTGACAAGTCGCCATAGTGCTCAGGCATTCGAATCACATGAATACCATCTTCAGCACGTATTTGTGTATCACTATCAGCAAAGACAAATAATTTGCCGCCGCGCGCCTTTACCTCTTGCATGTTCGACTTGAGCTTCTCGAGCAATGCATCATTAGGCGCCACTGTGACCACAGGCATTTGCTCTGTGACCAAAGCCAATGGCCCATGTTTCAATTCTCCCGCGGGATAGGCCTCAGCATGAATATAAGAAATTTCTTTTAGCTTAAGCGCACCCTCAAGAGCGATTGGATAATGAAGCCCGCGACCTAAAAATAACGCATTTTCACATTGAGCAAAAATTTCGCTCCACGCAATGATTTGTGGCTCAAGAGCCAGAACCGCATGAATTGCTGACGGCAAATGACGCAGACGATTGAAGGCGTTACGCTCTTGCTCACCAGTTAAACAGTTTTTATTCTTTGCCAAAGTCAAAGCCAATAAATACAGCCCCACCAATTGAGTTGTGAAAGCTTTGGTTGAAGCTACACCAATCTCTGTTCCTGCATGCGTTAGAAATTGATATTTTGTTTCTCGAACCATGGCACTGGTTGCCACATTACAAACTGCCAGCGTTTCTTGATGGCCCAAAGATTGAGCATGTCTTAATGCAGCAAGCGTATCAGCTGTTTCGCCAGATTGAGAAACCACCACAACCAATGAGCGAGGGTTCGGTACTGTTTTGCGATATCTGTATTCACTCGCAATTTCAACTTGAGTGGCAATGCCGGCAATGCCTTCAATCCAATACTTAGCGGTGCTTGCCGCGTAATAACTGGTGCCGCAAGCCAAAATTAAAACACTGTCAATATTCTTCCAGTCAGTTTGATTGGCGTCAAACAAACTTAGATCAGCAAATTCAGCATGGCCTAAAGTATCGGCAACAGCCCTTGGCTGCTCAAAAATTTCTTTTTGCATGTAATGTTGATAAGGTCCCAAATCAACTTCAGCGCTTTGAGTTGGTACCGGCTTTTTAGTTCGCTCCTGGATCTTGCCAGACACGTCAGTAATGATGACTTGATCTGTTGTTAAAACAGCAATATCACCTTCTTCTAAATACGCCATCATGCTTGCATGATCAGATACAGCCAAAGCATCTGAAGCCAAGAAGTTTTCTTGTGCGCCATAAGCCACCACCAAGGGTGAACCAACTCGTGCACCAACCAACAGGTCAGGTGCGTCTTTGGCAATCACGGCAATTGCATAAGCGCCATGGAGCTTTGGTACAACTGTCCGCACAGCTTTTGCTAAATCTCGCACAGGCATTTTGATATAGGTCTGGTGAATCAAATGCGCAATCACTTCTGTATCAGTTTGAGAAACAAACACATAGCCCGCTGCTTTTAATTCTTCACGCAAGCTTTCATAATTTTCAATAATGCCGTTATGCACTAAACCAATCAAATCACCAGAAAAGTGAGGGTGGGCATTGACGGTATCGGGCTTACCATGTGTGGCCCATCGCGTGTGGGCAATACCAACATTGCCCGACATCAACTGACCTTGATCGGCCAAATCTGCAACTCTCTCTGTGGTGCGTGCGCGCACCAATTCTTGACCACTCAATAAAGCAAAACCACAGGAATCGTAGCCACGATACTCAAGTCGGCGCAGGCCTTCAACCAAAATACTGACCACATTTTTTTTAGAAACTGCACCAACAATCCCGCACATGATTTTTCCTATTCACCGATGCTTAATACAAGGTATTTATTTTGATTTTTTTGTTGGCCTTTGCCAATTGAGTGAAATTTGCTTCACCCTCGTGACAGTCAATTGATTGGCTGGCGCATCTTTTGTCAATGTTGTGCCAGCTCCCAAGGTCGCACCTTTGCCAACTGTTACTGGAGCTACTAACTGAGTATCTGAGCCAATAAAGGCCTCATCCTCAATAATCGTGCGGTGCTTGTTCACACCATCATAGTTACAAGTGATGGTACCAGCACCAATGTTTACTTTTTTACCAATGGTGGCGTCTCCCACATAGGCCAAATGATTGGCTTTGCTATGAGCACCCACATCGCTGTTTTTAATTTCAACGAAATTACCCACGTGAACTTCTTCGGCAAGCACTGTGCCTGGTCGCAACCTTGCATAAGGGCCGATCACACTGCCTGCGCCAACTTTTGCTTGATCAATGTGACTAAAAGCTTGAATCTTGGCATTGGCATCAATCACGGCATCTTTGATCACGCAATGTGGGCCGACTGTTACGCCTGAACCTAGGACAACCTTCCCCTCAAAGACGCAACCGATATCAATTTGAACATCTGTGCCACATTGAAGTTCTCCACGAATATCGATTCGAGATGGGTCCAATAAAGTGACTCCCGCCTCTAATAAACGACTGGCTAATTCAAGCTGCCAAACTCGCTCTAAGTCAGCAAGCTGAGCTCGACTATTAACACCCACGGTTTCCCAATCATTGCTCGCCTGCGTTGTATAAACAGGAAGGCCTTCAGCAACAGCCAAGGCAATCACATCCGTCAAGTAGTACTCACCTTGCACATTATTTGGTTTTAATTGTTTTAACCAATGTTTTAACTTCTCGGTTGGCAAAGCCATAAAACCAGTATTAATTTCGGTGATTTGACGAATCTCTGCGCTGGCGTCTTTTTCTTCAACAATGCCAGATACATCGCCGTCTTGATTACGCAAGATTCGGCCATAGCCCGTTGGATTAGCCATGTTTTGTGTCAACAAGCCAAGACCGCCAGACTGTGCTAACTGAGCCAGCTGCTGAAGAGTCTGGGTTTGTATCAAAGGCACATCGCCGTAAAGGATCAATGTCACCGGATCATCAGATAACTGTTCACAGGCCTGCAAAACCGCATGACCCGTGCCCTTTTGCTCTGACTGAAGTGCTGTTTTGGCTTGAAAAGCTCTTTTTGAGAGGAATTCTTGAACAA
>JBEIOY010000082.1:0-6338 GCA_040377355.1 Burkholderiaceae bacterium
CTGTGGCTAACTCCTCAACATAAATAGTTGAAAAACAAGATCGGAGCCCCGGCATGATCAACCTATTCGTATTACAAAAAGGTCGCCTAGCCCAGGAGCAGGTGGATGACCGTCAAGAACTGCTAAAACACCATAACCCTATTTGGATTGATGTTGTTGACCCTGAAGAGGAAGAACTTCAGTGGATCAAGGAAGCGTTTGGCGTCTCCCTGCCCGAACTAGAAGATCTAGGCGATTTAGAAGCATCCGCTCGTTATTTCGAAGCGGAAGATGGCCATTTGCATATTCGCACGGATTTCATTTTGGATGATGATGAAAACCCACGTAACGTGCGAGTCGCGTTTGTTCTGACTGACAATATTTTGTTCTCGATTCATGAACAAGATTTACCTGTGTTCCGCTTGGTTCGCTTGCGCGCCCGTTTGCGCCCGGGCTCAGTGAGGAACGCTAAAGATGTTTTATTAGACTTGTATTCAACAGATGCTGAGTATTCTGCGGATGCTTTGGAAGAGGTTTATGAAAATCTTGAAGAGGCAGGTAAGCGCGTTTTAACTCATGACGTGACGGACACTGATGCCGCTGGTGTTTTGGAAACAATTGCCAAAGAAGAAGATTTGAATGGTCGTATTCGTCGCAATGTGATGGATACGCGCCGCGCCTTATCTTTCTTGATGCGCAGCAAATTATTGTCTGATGAGCAGCAAGAAGAGGCTCGACAAATTTTACGAGACATCGACTCATTAGAAAACCACACGGCTTTCTTATTCGACAAAATCAACTTCTTGATGGATGCGACCGTTGGTTTTATCAACATCAATCAGAACAAGATCATCAAGATCTTCTCCGTGGTATCAGTTGCTTTGATGCCGCCAACCCTCTTGGCCAGCATTTGGGGTATGAACTTCGAGCACATGCCTGAGTTGCGTTCGACGATTGGTTATCCAATGGCCATCATGGTGATGTTGATTTCATCAGCCATTCCTTTGATTTACTTCCGTAAAAAAGGTTGGATGAAGTAAGGCCTGGCTTGAGCAATTACTTAAAGTGATCAAAAGACTTTAAGTATTGCTCACTCAGCGAACTCGAGAGTTCTTGACCATGATCATCGATCAGTCGAATCAATCTTTTAGCTTGCTCGGTGATCGATCCAATCTTGGTCAGTGCAAGCCCTAGGCGTGAAGACAATGCTTCTATCTGTGAAGACTTTTCTTTGGCTGCTGTGAAACATAATTCATAGTCATCGCCACCAGTCAATTTACATAAACGCTGTAGTTCAATTGATTGGCTGTTGAGGATCTTTGAGCCTGGTACCTGGTCAATCAAAATATCTGCGCTGACTGATGATTGGCGCAAGATGTGACTTAAATCGCCCAGCAATCCATCAGAAATATCAATGGCTGCGTGAGCAAGACCGATGAGGTGTTGCCCCAGTTCTATTCTGGGTATTGGGTTGTGCATGCGCTGGCTGACTTCAGAAAACTCTTCGGTAGACAAAGCCCACTCTTGGCGCAAAGCACCCAGACTTAGCCTGGCATCACCCACTTGATGAGAGATCCAAATATCGTCGCTGACTTGAGCTTTATTTCGGCTCAAAGATTTGTCTTTCGACACTTGTCCAAAAATCGTGATGCTGATGGTCAGCGGCCCTGCGGTGGTATCCCCGCCAATCAATTGACAATCATGTTCATTGGCGATATCCCACAAGCCATTAGAAAAAGATTCTAGCCAGCCAACTTTGACTTCTGGCATGGCAATCGCCAAGGTGAATCCAAGGGGGCTTGCGCCCATGGCTGCAAGATCGGATAAGTTAACTGCCAAACATTTGCGTCCAAGCAAATAAGGGTCCGCATCCGCCAAAAAGTGACGATCCTCAACTAACATGTCGGTACTGATCGCGATTTGTTGATCGTTGCTGGAGTTGATCAATGCGCAATCATCGCCAATGCCCAATACGATTCCTGAGTTTGGATGGTCGACAGAGCGCTTTTTAAAAAAGCGTTCAATCAAATCAAACTCTCCGATATTGACAGTGCTTGAGGGGGATGCGTGTTCTTGACCCATGTATTAATTGTATGACCATTGCTTAAAAGTATCCTTCCCCAACAAAATAAGGGGTTGAAACTCACCGATTAGACGGTTTTCCTGGAAGAGGGCTAGAATCTAGCTAATAACTAATAAAAATAGCAAAAATATTAAGAGATAAAAGTAAGACAGAAAAGTAAAAGCAATAACAAGAGACAAATATTCAAGATAAAACTCAACATACCCTTTTTGTTTGGGATTGAAAGAATTATTTAATGACAATATCTGATAGTAAAAAAAGTTCTACTGATCAACAAAAAGAGGCGCTTCGCAAAGCCGCCCTTGAATATCACGAGTTTCCAACACCAGGTAAGATTGCAGTCACACCCACCAAACAGTTGACCAATCAGCGTGACTTGGCTTTGGCTTACTCACCAGGTGTTGCAGCCGCTTGTGAAGAAATCGTCAAAGATCCTAGTAATGCTTTTCGTTACACATCCCGTGGCAATCTTGTCGGTGTAGTGACCAACGGTACGGCTGTTTTAGGTTTGGGTGATATTGGTCCTTTGGCCAGTAAGCCTGTGATGGAAGGTAAGGGCGTGCTCTTTAAGAAGTTCGCCGGCATTGATGTCTTTGATATTGAAATCAATGAAAAAGATCCTGACAAGTTAATTGAAATTATTGCCTCGATGGAGCCAACGTTTGGCGGCATCAATCTAGAGGACATCAAGGCGCCGGACTGTTTCTATATTGAACGCAAGTTGCGTGAGCGCATGAAGATTCCGGTCTTCCACGATGATCAGCACGGCACAGCGATTGTGGTGGGCGCTGCGATCATGAATGGCTTAAAAGTAGTTGGTAAAGACATTAAAAAAGTGAAGCTAGTTACTTCGGGCGCTGGTGCTGCAGCATTGGCATGTTTGGACTTATTGGTTGACTTGGGTATGCCCATCGAAAATATTTGGGTGACTGACTTGGCGGGCGTGGTTTATAAGGGCCGTAAAGAATTGATGGACCCAGATAAAGATCCCTTTGCCAAAGAAACCAATCAGCGCACTTTGGCTGAGGTGATCGAAAAAGCCGACGTATTTTTAGGCTTGTCTGCAGGAGGTGTTTTAAAGCCTGAGATGGTGGCAAAGATGGCAGCAAAGCCTTTGGTTTTTGCTTTGGCCAACCCAACACCAGAAATTTTGCCGGAAGAAGTGAAGGCTGTGCGTGATGATGCCATCATCGCAACTGGTCGCACGGACTATCCAAATCAAGTGAATAACGTGCTGTGCTTCCCATTTATTTTCCGTGGCGCTTTGGATGTTGGTGCAACCACCATCACTCGTGAAATGGAAATTGCTGCAGTGACTGCTGTTGCTGAATTAGCTCAAGTGGAGCAAAGCGATGTGGTTGCTTCTGCTTATGGGGCAAGCAATTTATCGTTTGGTCCTGAGTATTTGATTCCAAAACCATTTGATCCTCGTTTGATTGCCATCATTGCCCCAGCAGTGGCAAAAGCGGCGATGGATTCTGGTGTGGCGACTCGTCCGATCAAAGATTTTGCCGCTTACAAAGATCAGTTGCAGCAGTTCGTGTACCACTCTGGCACGATCATGAAGCCTTTGTTCTCGGTTGCCAAAAAAGTACCAATGAGCAATAAACGCATTGTTTTCTCTGAAGGTGAAGATGAGCGTGTATTGAGAGCTGTTCAAGTCTTGATCGATGAAACGATTGCCAATCCAATTTTGATTGGTCGCCCAGGAGTGATTGAGGGTCGTATTGAACGTTTTGGTTTAAGAATGACACCTGGGGTGGACATTGAGATTTGTAATCCTGAAGATGATGGTCGTTATCGTGATTACTGGCAAACTTATCACCGCATGACTGAGCGCAAAGGTGTGACAGAGTCATATGCTCGTTTAGAGGTGCGTCGTCGCAATACTTTGATTGGTGCTTTGATGGTTCACAAGGGTGAGGCAGATGGTTTGATCTGCGGCACGATCGGACAAACGGGTGCGCATTTGCACTACATTGATCAAGTGATTGGCCATGAGGCGGGCGCAAAGACTTACGGTGCTATGAATGCCTTGGTGTTGCCAGGTCGTCAAGTGTTCTTGGTAGATACTCATATCAATATTGATCCAAGTGCTGAACAATTGGCTGAACTAACAATTTTGGCAGCTAAAGAATTGCGCGCTTTGGGTATTGAGCCAAAAGTTGCTTTGCTGTCACATTCGAATTTTGGTTCGAGTGATGCTCCATCAGCTCTCAAGATGCGCGATACCTTGGCGATCTTGCGTGAAAAAGCACCTGAACTAAAAGTGGATGGTGAAATGCACGGTGATTGTGCTTTGGATGAGTCGATTCGTAAATCAATCATGCCGGAGTCGACATTGAATGGCGATGCCAATTTATTGGTCTTACCAAATATCGACGCTGCTAATATTTCTTATAACTTATTAAAAACTGCTGCGGGTAACGGTATTGCGATCGGCCCAATTTTGTTGGGGGCTGCAAAACCGGTGCATATTTTGACGCCGTCAGCGACGCCGCGCCGAATTGTGAACATGACAACCTTGGCAGTTGTAGAGGCAGCGCAGCAGAAATAGCTCTTAAATACAATATGTGAGCGAATGCTCACATATTTATTTTGTTATAAAAAACAATGACTTATTATAAATAAGCCATTGCGTCACTTGTTTTTGGGGGTTAAAAAGGGTACTCTACCCCCATCATGACGATGAATATTTCAGAAAACAATCTTTACGGCCAGCCTGCTCTGGTCAATCTGAGCTCGTCTGCTGCCAATACAACAGCCTTAGCGCCAAAAACTGCGCCTACTTGGCGCACCGCCCTTGCCGCACGCGAAGCAGGTCCTACAGCAGCTTTATGCGCCGTACGCACCAATATTGTTCAATCAATTCGTGCCTTTAGAACGGCTGACTTGATGGAAGCAGCCGAAGAATTGGGAAATCATTTTATTTATGCCAATGCAACCGAGGCGATCACCAAGTCAGAAGTTTTGGATCGAATCGCCAAGGGTTTTTATTTCCCAAGACAGCAGGCGAAAAATTTTGACAACTTATTGGATTCATTGACAACTTTGATCGATCGCTCAGGACCGCAACCTGGTTTTGTGATCGTACTTGAAGGTTTGCCATGTACTCACAAGTTTGACAAAGAAGCCCGTGAAACTCTTTTGGATGTTTTCAGGGACGCCGTTGAGTTCTGGGCAGACCGTCGCGTGTCTTGCAGAGTTTTTTACTCTTTCGCGTGATCTCAATTTAGAGTTGAACCAAACCAGATCTGATTAAATCAAATCAAATGAAAAAAAGCCGCTAAACCCCTAGGCGGCTTTTTTTGTATCCATGTTTTATCAAAACTGATTCCAAATGGTGTTTATTGCAGCCAGGGCAACAATGCCAGCGGTTTCAGTTCTCAGAATGCGTTGCCCCATCGATACTGGTATGAAGCCCGCTCGTTTGGCTTGCTCTTCTTCTGATTCACTCAAACCACCTTCAGGGCCAATCAACAAGGTTAAAGCTTGAGGTGTGCAGCGTTTTAAAACACTGAGCATCGCTTGATCGGCGCGAGGTGACAGCATGATGCGCAAGGCTTGGTCGTGTGGATTAAGGCTGGCTAACCAAAGGGGTAAATTTTGTACCGGTGCCAATTGAGGGATCACAGTTCTACCTGATTGCTCAGAGGCAGCCACCAGAATGCCTTCCCAGTGAATGGCTTTTTTGGCAGCGCGTTCACCATCGAGTCTCACCACTGATCGTTCGGTGTGGAGTGGAATGACTTGAGCAATACCCAGTTCGACGGACTTTTCAATCAACCAATCCATTTTGTCACTGCTGGCCATGCCCTGCGCCAAGGTGATAGGGGATTTCGTCTCGGTGCGACGATTTTCTGTCATCTCGGATAGACGCACAACCGCCGTCTTTTTATCCAATGTCACCAAACAAGCATTAGCCGTTAAACCTTTACCATCAAAGATTTGGAATACTTCTCCAGGCTCAATTCTGCGGACCCGCAGATGATGGGCTAATTTCATATCCAGGGTCATTTCATCACTGATGTCGACGCCAGGTTTTGGCCAAGGGCCAGGAAGATAAAAATGAGACATAAAACAATCATAAGCGATGAGGCGCCAATGATAAAATGCCAAGCTTTGAAGGATAGAGACTTTTTCTGCGTTTTTGGCAGAAAAATGGCTTTCATCTATAACAAGCCGCAGGGAACAACATGTCGTCACAGCAAAAAAATATGGCCAATGCAATCCGTGCATTAGCAATGGATGCAGTTCAGCAAGCCAATTCTGGACA
>JBEIOY010000230.1:0-1536 GCA_040377355.1 Burkholderiaceae bacterium
CCAGCATCACGCAACTCAACGAAATTCACGCCCTTCACCACCCGACCTGCGGTGACATCTAAACAAGGGATGATTCGTTTTGAGAGCATGAATTTATTAAATACTTTTTTCTTGGTTTATTTGATGATTGATGAATATTTTTTTAACTGTTTGATTGGCTGGTGACTCAATCACTTCTTGCCATCGGCATATTTCTGAGCTTTAGCCAAATCAAGATCGCCGGTATAAATTGCACGACCTGCGATCACACCCATCACACCTTCTGGCTCAGCAGCACACAAAGCATCAATATCTTTCATATTGGTCAAGCCGCCACTGGCAATGATTGGAATGTTAACGGCTTGAGCTAACTTCACCGTGGCATCCATATTGATACCTTGCAACATGCCATCGCGACCAATGTCGGTATAGACAATGGCTTCGACACCATAGTCTTCGTATTTTTTTGCCAAATCAATCACTTCGTGACCAGTTAATTTACTCCAACCATCGGTGGCCACTTTGCCATCTTTGGCATCTAAACCAACAATGATGTGTCCCGGAAAAGCCACACAAGCGTCTTGTAAAAATCCGGGGCTTTTCACAGCAGCAGTACCAATGATCACGTAGCTGATGCCATCATCCAATAAACGTTCAATGGTTTCTAAATCACGGATGCCGCCGCCCAATTGAACTGGAATATCGTCACCAACAGCTTTCAGAATTGATTTAATGGCAGATTCATTTTTAAGTTTGCCGGCAAAGGCGCCATCCAAATCAACCAAGTGCAAACGACGTGCGCCCTGTTCAACCCAGTGCTTTGCCATCGCGCCCGGATCTTCCGAGAAAGTCGTGACTTTATCCATATCACCTTGCTCTAAACGAACACAGTGGCCTTGTTTAAGATCAATTGCAGGTATTAACAACATGATAGATATTTAATAAAAATGATTAAGGTTGCCAACGAGTGAAATTCTGATACAAACGCAAACCGAAGTGTGCGCTTTTTTCTGGGTGAAACTGTGTTGCAAAAATATTATCTTTTGCCACGGCGCATGTAAATAAGGGGCCGTACTCCGTGACACCTACAGTATGAGCTGAATTAGCTGGAATTGCATAGTAGCTGTGCACAAAATAAAACGAGGCATTGTCTGGAATGCCTTCCCACAGGACGTGCTTTTGAATTTGCTGCACTTGATTCCAGCCCATGTGAGGAACTTTGAAATGAGAGCCATCGGCCTGATTCTTTCCCGCCAAATCAAAACGAATCACCTTGCCTGGCAACAAACCAAGACCTGGCGTGACATCCGTTCCAGCTGGTGCATCAAAACGAACCTCGGTACTGTTATCGAATAGCATTTGCTCGCCCACACAAATACCTAGCATGGGTTTTGTGCGGCTGGCTTCTAAAACAGCGTCCAATAATCCAGACTCTTGTAAATGTGACATGCAATCAGGCATGGCGCCCTGTCCCGGAAGAACCACTTTATCAGCCGCTTTAATTTCTGCAACTTTTGAAGAGATTGTCACTTTTGCTTCAGGAGCAGCATGCATCAA
>JBEIOY010000139.1:0-3711 GCA_040377355.1 Burkholderiaceae bacterium
ACATCCCATCCTTAAAGAAAGATGCTTGGACTTTATTGGTTCAAGGTGTCAATACTCATCATCCAATCGCCGAAAGAGTGATGTCTTGGTTTCGTTTCATCCCCGAAGCACGTTTGGATGACTTGATGATCAGCATCGCAGGCAAACATGGCGGCGTGGGTCCACATGTGGATTCTTATGATGTGTTTTTATTGCAAATGTCTGGTCGTCGCCACTGGAAGATTTCAGGGCAAAAGGATCTGCGCTTAAAAGAAGGTTTGCCTCTCAAAATATTGAAGCACTTTGAGCCCACCCAAGATTGGGTTTTAGAGCCTGGCGATATGTTGTATTTGCCGCCCAACATCGCTCATGATGGCGTGTCTTTGGATGCCGGCTGCCAGACCTGGTCGATTGGGTTCAGAGCGCCAACTTATAAAGAGTTGATCAGTGAAATACTGTGGCGTACCACCGAGGCTCTCGAGAATGATTCAACGCTTTCGCAGTTGTACGCAGATCCAAAGCAATCTGCCACTCTTGATACCAGCGCAGTTCCCAAAGATCTTGTTGCAGCAGTGTCCAAGCATTTGAATGGCTTGCATTGGAGCGACAGCGACATCTCTTGCACCCTGGCAAGCATCCTCAGTGAACCCAAGGCTCAAACAGTCTTTGCATCACCCAAGAGTCTGTTGGATTTGAATACTTTCAAAAAAACGATGGTGCAACAAGGACTTAGGCTGTCACCCCAGTCCAAAGCCTTGCACGATCATGACTTTTTCTACCTCAATGGTGAAAGTTTGAGCGATTCCGAAGAGGCTGATTGGACTTTTTGGCTGGAGTTAGCCCAAGAGCAATCATTGAGCCCAGCCAAGTGCCAACAATTGGCGAAGTTAATTGAAGATGTTGATAGCCCTTGGTTTGAGGCCTATGGTTCAGGATGGGTTTTAATTGACCAGAATTAGGGTAATTACTAGTATTTTGCGCAATTTTATTTATAATGCCGGCTGATGCATTAGTTTTTAATAATGAAGGTATCCGGTCTAAATCACCGTTAGATGATTAGCTAATCTTTTAAGGAAATAAAAATGAAAAAATCACTATTAATCGCTTCTTTGTTGGCAATTTCTTTGGCTGCTTGCGGCAAAAAAGAAGCTCCAGCTCCTGTAGCTCCTGCTGCTGCTCCAGCTCCTGCTGAAGCTGCTCCTGCTGCTGCTCCTGCTGCTGGCGCACCTGCTGCACCTGCTGCTGCTGCACCTGCTGCTGCTCCAGCTGCTCCTGCTAAGAAGTAATTCTTCGTTAGAAGTTAAAAGACCACCCGAGGGTGGTCTTTTTTTTGCCTACTGTTTATAGCGTCTACTGTTTTTTAGTTTCTACTATTTTCAGCTATTGCTATTTTTAATACTTGATCAGCGACCGACCTGCTGATCCAAGAGTGTCAAGATTTGAACGGCTGTTTCACCCAGTTCGTCCGCACCTTTTTCATCTTGAACAGTCACAGTGACAATGCCAGCAACATCTTTGACTTGTACACGATAACGTTTTGCTTTTTTCAATTCATCAGCATTGCTCTTACTGAACCAATTACTAAAGAAACCTTTAGACTCTGGCGATAGATCTTTGGTATTTACAAAACGCACATAGTAAAGACCTTTGTTTCTATCACGATCTTCAACGGTGAAGTTCGAACGATCCAGACCTACACCTACTTCTCTCCAGGCACGATCAAAGTTGCTGGCAAACTCAAGACGTGGTTGCTTGTCTTTCTTCAAACGAGATGGCGCATTGGCAGCCACTGTTGATTTTTGACCGACTGATGCGCGCGCAGCATCTTCGGTGTAGCCCAAACGTTGCATCAAACGGGCTAAAAATTCTGCTTCTAACTCAGGGTCATTTGGACGATTGGTCCAAATCGCTTGAGATTTATCGGCACCAGTCAGCTCTTCAGAAGCGCCGCGGTGAGTGATGTAGATCTCGGTTTCGCCTTTGCTGTTAACTTCTAAACGTGTGCGGAACTTGTCACGCTCACCAGTAGAGTAAAGACCATCAAAAACTTTACCAATGGTGCGGCGAATGAAGTCTTGAGGAATCTTCGCGCGATTTTCTGCCCAATCAGTTTCCATGATGCCGGTTTCTGGCGAATCCGTTAAGAGAATGAATCCTGTCTCTTGCCAAAACTCACGCACACTTGGATATAAATCTTTGGCAGGCTTTGAAACTACCAACCAACGACGATTACCTTCACGCTCGATTTTTATGCCAGACACTGATGGCAATACAGCCTCTTTGCCTGTCGGCTTGCTTTTAACTGCGGTGCTGTAACCAGATAAAGTAGCACCACCATCAGGCACCACGTAACGTTTGTCCCCACCCATGGCAGTCATGTCTGGTGGAAACGCCAAGTTAGGGCCCTTCTTTTCGCCAGCAGATTTGTAATCAATGGTGTCACCAGAAAATGTGCTGGTGCAAGCAGAGGTCAAGAGGCCAGTTGCTAAAACTGACATCAGCAGCATGCTTGATTTAATTGATATGCGACGCATAAGTTTTCCTAAGTTATCGAACGATTATTTTGACATTAAGCCAGCGCCAATCAGCGCTTGCTTGACTTGTTCTTGAGCACCAGCCACCAAGGTGGTGAGTGGTAGACGAATTCCTGGCTTCATTTTGCCCATCGCAGTCAAGGCCCACTTCACCGGAATTGGGTTGGCTTCTACAAACATGGCTTTATGAACCGGCAGTAATTTGAATTGGATTTCTTTTGCGCGCGCCACATCACCGGCCATGGCAGCCACACACAGTTCATGCATGAGCTTTGGTGCCACGTTGGCTGTCACAGAAATATTGCCGCGACCACCCATCATCATCAGCAATAGTGCTGTTGGATCATCGCCCGAGTAAACCGCAAAATCTTTACAGCCAGCTTCTTCTAGACCGGCGATCAGTTGAATACCACGATCCAGGTTGCCGGTGGCATCTTTGATACCAACAATGCCTGGCACTTTGGCCAAACGAATCGCGGTCTCTGTTGTCATGTCTGCAACAGTGCGACCAGGCACGTTGTACAAAATAACTGGCAGATCAACTTTTTCAGCAATCGTTTTGAAATGCTGATACATGCCTTCTTGCGTTGGCTTGTTGTAATAAGGCACGACCTGTAAGCTGGCATCAGCGCCGACCTTTTTTGCATACTCTGTTAATTCAATCGCTTCGCTGGTTGAATTACCACCAGTACCTGCAATGATTGGGATGCGTTTGGCAGTATGTTCAACAGTTACTTTGATCAGTTCACAGTGCTCTGCAACTGAAACAGTCGGAGATTCACCAGTGGTGCCGACGATCACAATGCCATCAGTGCCCTCTTCAATATGCCAATCAATCAACTGGCGCAAACCAGGCAAATCTAGACTGCCATCGGCGTGCATGGGCGTGACAATGGCTACCAAACTTCCTGAGATATTTTTAGCTAATTTAGTCATGGTTTTGATTGTAGCGGAACAGCACAGACTCTCTGCACACAAGCGGGTTTAGGCTGGCTGACTGTGAGGTCCTCATAGGCCAAAATCCTCATATTTGAGGCAAAACCGAGCAGCTCATTGGGGGCTAATAAAAAGTCAGGGTTGCTGGGTTTGCCAAAGGCCTCATTGCCAAGGGCAAAGGTTTCGTAGATCAAAACCCCTTGAGAATTCAATAAATTAGGCAATTTTTGCAAAAAAGGACGGTAAAGGTAATTGGTCACAA